>QNAH01000130.1 GCA_003641425.1 Candidatus Zixiibacteriota bacterium | reverse complement strand
GCCAAAGCCCGCAACGGTACCGTAGTGATATATATGGGCGTCGGTGAGATCGAAAATATTGTTGGAAACTTAATCACGCATGGAATGTCACCGGAATCGCCGATGGCGGTAATCGAACGCGGAACTTTCCCCACCCAGCGGACAATGACAACGATCCTTAAAGATATGCCGCAACTGGTTAAGCGAGAGAATATCCGCCCGCCGGCCCTTTTTGTTATAGGTGAGACTGTCAGTCTGGGACCATTGATGGAATGGTACGGCGAGGGTCCGCTTTTTGGTGTCCGCGTGATGGTGACTCGTCCGGCCGACCAGGCCCGTGATATGTACCGTATTCTCCGTAATCTCGGCGCCGAGGTCCTTCCCTATCCGACAATTGCAACTTCAGAATATTACGATGATGCCGGCTGGAGCGCTATCTCCGATTTAAATGCTCGGGAAAACTGGCTGATCCTGACCAGCGAAAACGGAGTCAGGTATTTTATCAAACAGTTTATAGAAAAGATCGGCGATGTCCGGCAGTTGGCCAATTTTAAGATAGCCGCGGTTGGTCACGGCACCGCGAGAGCCTTGGAAGAGGTACATCTCAAGGCTGATTTTATACCGAAAAAGGCCACAACCAGGTCATTGGCCGATGAGTTTTGCGCCCATACAAATTTAAAAAATATAAATGTCCTGAGAATCCGCGGCAACCTCGCCGATGACCGTATCGAAAAAAGACTATCAGCCGAGGGTGCAAATGTTTTCCCCATCACTTGTTATAATACGGCCTATACCAAATGGCCCGACGGATTTAAGGAAAGATTATTCGAACACCTGCCTGATATAATCACTTTCACCAGCGCCTCCACCGCGGATGCCCTGCGTGAATTATTGACCGATGAAGAAATGGCGGCATTGATTAAAAATGCAGAAGTCATATCGATCGGGCCATCGACCACAAAAAGGATAAATGCACTTGGTATAAAAGTGACTCTTGAGGCCGAGGAGCACAGCGTTCCGGGCTTAATTGCGAAAATTGTCGAACATTATTCAAATAAATCAATGGGGGTAAAATGACATTTCCAATTTCACGACCGCGCAGGTTGAGGAAAAGCGAGTCCCTCAGGCGGCTGGTGCGCGAAACACGTTTGCATCCATCGAATCTTATATACCCGCTTTTTGTAAGTGAGATTATCAACGAAGCTGCGCCAATTAAAAGCATGCCGGGAATATATAATTACCCGCTGAAAGATATCGCCGGCAAGGCGGACGAGGCTTTCAAACTCGGTATTCCGGCAGTACTGCTGTTTGGAACACCTGCAAAAAAAGATTCTACCGGTTCAATGTCTTTGAAGGCTGATGGAATTATTCAAAAAGCAGTTTCGGAGATAAAAACGCATAATCCCGAGATCGTGGTTATTACCGATGTTTGCCTGTGTGGATACACCGACCACGGTCACTGCGGTATCGTCAAAGACAATGAAGTGGATAACGACGCCACCCTTGAAATACTGGCCTGTCAGGCCGTCAGCCATGCTAACGCCGGAGCCGATATAGTGGCACCATCGGATATGATGGATGGGCGGGTCGGGGCTATCAGGTCGGCGCTCGATGAAAACGGATTTACCGACACTATTATTATGGCTTATTCGGCGAAGTACTGTTCGGCCTTTTACGGGCCATTCCGAGATGCCGTCGATTCCGCCCCGCAATTTGGTGATCGGCAAACCTACCAGATGGATCCAGCCAATGCCATCGAGGCTCTCAAGGAGATCGAACTCGACCTCGCCGAAGGGGCCGATATTGTCATGGTAAAACCAGCCCTTTCATATCTGGATATCATCGCCGCCGCCAGAAGCGAATTCGCCGTCCCGGTTGCCGCCTATAATGTCAGCGGTGAATATTCGATGGTCAAAGTGGCGGCACAGAATAACTTGGCCGATGAAAAACGATTGACACTCGAGATACTCAATTCTATTAAACGAGCCGGAGCGGATATCATAATCACCTATCATGCGCTCGATGCGGCACGATGGCTGGGATAATATGCCAATTCTATTAGAGCTAATTTAAGTATTAAAAAGTCCGAACATTTGATAAGTAACCGGGCTTTTTAGTCTTTATTTCTATGACGATCATTATATTGATCAAAGCAATGATCTGACGGTATCCCCTGTTCTTCTTTGGGCCTTTTCTCTCATCAGTCTAACACCTTCCTCAAGTTCGGACATATGCTCGACTTCCATATATAAGAGCGGCGAGGCATCGATATCATTCGCCTGATTATGACGAAGAACCTTGCCCAGCACGCCGGGCGGCGAATAACCTGAGGCAAAGAAACCGAAAAAAACAGCCAGCATAATCAGCCCGGTAAAAAATTTGAGCCAGTCTCTTGTCCGATGGCTTTTCTTTTTTCCATATTTTTTCTTCATCGGTTAATCAACTTTAAATTGCATTCGGGAACAATACCATAAAGGCCAGCCAGGCCACGAAAAGAGTTAAAATCAGGTTAAATGACTGCCCGACAACATAGAGAATCATCGGCTTGCCCCCTTCCATACGGCCGGCCAGGTCTTTAAAATTCGACTCCAGGCCGATTGCGGTAAAGGCCAGGCAGAAGAACCAGCCTCTCAGCACTTTCGTAATCGGTTTAATATAAGTCGATTCGACCAGATTAAAATCACCGTTCATGGCGGGGACAACGATAAATGAAAAAATCAGCGAGGCGGCTACAAAGCCAATTACAAACTTTGGAAAACGGTACCATATTTCAAGAGCATTCGGTTCGCAGTCAGGATCACGTTCCACTTTGGTAACCCAGTATATGGCTATAAAGAACGCCACCAGGCCGATCAGGACATTCTGGATCATCTTGACAACCGCGGCGACTTTTTCGGCATCGGGTCCCAGCATCGATCCGGCCGCCACCACCGCGCCGGTGGAATCGATGGTGCCGCCCATCCACGCCGCACCAAGAATGCTGTTCATCCCAATAGCCCCGATGACAAGCGGCATGAAAAACATCATCAGCACCGTGAATATAAGAGTCATTCCCACCGCAAGAGTCAGGTCTTCCTTTTTGGCGCAGCAGGCCGCAGCGGCGGCAATGGCCGCCGATACACCGCAAACCGAGGTGGCACATGCGATAATTATTATCAGGCTTTTATTGCTCATCTTGAGCACCCTGACACCAAAATTGAACATGAAAATTATGACAACCGGCGTAACGATCCAGGCTACCATCAGCCCCGGCGCCCCCAGCGACAATATCTTTTTAAACAGAATCTCGGCGCCCAATAACACAAGACCGATCTTAATAAATAGCTCCGTTTTAGCACCGGCCTTGAGCCATGATGGGGTTCCGATGGTGTTAGAAATCAGGAGGCCCACCAACAGCGCCCAGAGTGCATAGCTTAATCCCCAGTATTTTACATTTATCTGATTGGCAATCCAATACGCGATGGTAGCCAGAATAAATACGCCAATAAACCCCATGATATATTTACCGGCGTTTTCGTTTCTCATAAAGGCCACACCGATTGCTGTCAGGACGGCCAGCGCCAGCATCAGTAATACAAGGGATAAAAATATATTGCCTGACACAATGCCGTCCTTGATGATCATGAAAGCATCGACAGGATTGGATGACCATTTACCGACTTTGGGAATAGACGGTATCCATTTAAGAAGAGCCCCGCCGATTATAATAAATCCGAGCCATACTGCCCACCAGTCTTCCTCTTTCCAGAGTGCGCTTATTCCTTTCTCCATACCTCCCTTCCTTCATATTTTTATGACAATAAATCAAATGAATCTGCTACTTATGAGTATAAAGAGTTTCTATTTGGCCGGTCAAGTAAAAATACTGATCAAAAAGAAATGTACTTACGAACGGCAAATACAAGAATACGGGTTAAGTGGATAAACCTGAAAATGTCAAAGTGGATTAGCTGAGACTATTTGACCGTCAACTCTCCAGCCCGATGACATCGATATTCCTGATAACATCCAGCTCGGAGAGAGCGTCTTCGATATCTTTTTTCCAATCGCTGGCGATGGGCTCGGGGGCATTGCACTTTAATTTGACACTGCCCGATTCACAATCACATGAAATGGTCAAATCGATCTCCCGGGTCTTTGGTGAGCGGACAAGATAGGCCCGGATTTTAGCTTTCATGTGGGCGTCATGAATTAGTTTCATGGCACCCGCATCGATTCGAAAATCAGGCTTCCGGACCACATGATCTATCACCTCCGTCATGGCATCGAGATTGAGTTTTTCCATGTTGAAGATAATATCGTAATTGGTCATCTCATCATATTCGGAACCATGAAGGAATCTATACCAGCTGATACGCTGGGCATCGACATATTGAATGTGTTCCCGGGCCTCGGCCTCATTATAATTTGATTCTTCCCTGAGAGTCCTGACCCGGTAGTCAAGCGGCGCCACCACCTTAACCCGTAACACGCGCGGAACATCGGTCAAAAGATAATGAGTCTGCAGTCCGTGATAGATCAGATTACCTTCGGCGACAAAATCCATCAGGGCCGCCTTGAAAATGACCAGATAATGATGAATCTGGGCGGCATGCGGATCCCATGAATGCGGAGGCCGGGTTTCCATAATTCCCTTGGCGGCCTTTAAAAATTCCTCAATACCGTATTTTTTCCCATGCTCGATAATCTCCTCACGCGATATCGCCCGGCAGGGAATTTCGCGGGCAAGCCTCTGGGTCAGTTTATATGTGGCGCTCAAAGATCCTCGAGTAATAGTAATAACCGGCATCTTAACCTCCTCAACATTGAGACCCCTGTAAAACAATAAATGAGGCCGCAATTATTAGCATTTTTCATATGCCCATTTCGAGTGAATTAAAACGGGCCAATCAGTCCGAAAAACTCGAACTGAAATAAAAATACGATTAAAAATCGACTAAGGCAAATGATATTTAACAGGCCAACGGTATCAATTTGATGCAACAGCCTTTTCCGAATCAGCTATCTGGCATTACGGCCAATACTTTTGGCATAGACCAGCGCCAGCGTCCTGTAAATCATATGTGCGAATTTCGAATACGGCATATACCATAGCAGGAAAAAGACAACTACCAGGTGGATAAAATATACAATATAGGCCAGCATGGGAATCCCGATCAAACGGGTCAGCCATGAAAGCATACCTGTGAATCCCACCAGAAAAAGCATATACAGGAACAGGTAATCGGCATAGCCATTGGCACCCACATCATCTCTGTTCTGCCAGCGGCGTATAATTAACATCCCACCCCCGATAACAAGAGCAAGACCGCTCAGGGCGCCCAGTATTTTGACCGGATGAGGAAGTTCAATCGGCAGTGCAAAAAACGAATGCAAATTTTCAAGCCCGAGAAGGTTCAGATAATGAGGGATGAATATAAAGATAAAAACCGCCCCGGTAGTAATCATGGCGCCGATGAAGCCGTAAAATAGAAGCAGGTGACCCAGTGCCCGCGGCTTATTGGTTTCGCAATCATTGAAACTTGTATGCGTAATGATTTCCTTGACAGTCTGGATCAGGGCCTCGAAAAACGATATCTTCGGCTCAATACCTGCTGATTTTAATCCCTTCCAGAATCGGACAAAACCTATTGCCGCGAATAGAAATATAAGAATATTGCCAATGATAAATAAGGCATCGACAAAACTGTGCCTCAGAAAATAATCAAAATCGATGGTTGAGCTTGTCTGATATAGAATTTCACCGTCAGGACCCATTTTGGGCAACACCAGGACTGCAAAAAGCAAAATAAGCGTCGGTATCAGCAGGAGAACCGGCAATGCTTTCGGGGATGCCATTGCCTTGCCCATAAATGATGGAAAGGCGAATTTTTTATACATAAATGATCTGACAGCGGCGAGGACATCTCCGGGCCGAGCACCTCGCGGACAATTTTTGGTACAGTCATTGCACTGAAAACACATCCAGACATCCGGATCGGTCATCAGCCGTTCCGCCTGTCCCCATTGGGCCATTAACATCTCTTTTCGAGGAAATGGCTTATCTTCGGGAGAAAGGTTACATACGACTGAACATGTGGCGCATTGATAGCAACTCTTGAGAGTATCGCCTCCAGCCATTTTGATATCTCGAATAAATTCCAGATTGGGTTCTATTAACTGCCCGTTGGCCATCATAAACTCCTTAATCAGACATACTCAGATAATTAACACAGATTCCGGTCATCAAAACCGCCAATCCCGCATAAAAATATGTCGGGTTTTTTAGGATGTCAAGATTTTTTGTTATTTTTTTCACAAAGTCTATTAAGCTTTTCACAAAAAGTATCGAAATCACATATATATGGGAGACTATATTGATTATTGGTAATTCGGCTATTAAATCAGTGTTTTTACCTATTACGGGGGCACATAATATGCGACAAAAATATCCAAAGCCGTCGAGGAAAGGACTATTTCCGGGCAAAAGGGGTCTTAAAGGCTCCCCGAAACTGTATTCTTATCTCTCTACCTTATTTATAGATACGGCGGCGTATCGTATTTTTGATTCCGAACTTGAAAAATCAAGAAGAAATTAATCATTTTTTGTGATTCTAACATGCAAAAAATGGCTTTTACCTCTTGACAAAGCTTGTGAAAAAAGTTACATTCTTAGGTGTGATAGTGGATAGCAGAGTTTGTGAATTTTATCACAATATAAATTGTATATATAAATAAACTTTACTGATATTTAACTTGAAGCAGGTAAGAAGTATGTCAAAACTTATTTCTCCACATGGAAGCGATACGCTTAAGGTTCTCCTTCTGGAAGGCAAGGAAAAGGAAGCTGAACTGAAAAAGGCGGAAGGCCTTCCCAAGGTAATCATGACATCGCGCGAAACAGGCGACCTGATTATGATGGGTATTGGCGGATTCACTCCGCTTGAAGGCTTCATGCGTCAAGACGACTGGAAAGGCGTCTGCCAGGATATGAAAATGACCAATGGTATTTTCTGGCCAATCCCGGTTACCCTGTCGCACGATGAGAAAATCGATCCCGGTACGGAAATCTGCCTGGTCTCTGGTGATACCAACGAGATTATGGGTACAATGAAGGTGACCGAATCATATCAGATCGATAAGGATTTCGAGTGTAAACACGTTTACACCACTACGGATCCGGAACACCCGGGTGTCAAGATGGTCATGGCGCAAAAAGATTGGAATATCGCCGGCCCCGTTAAGGTGCTTTCCGAAAGTTATTTCCCCGAAGAATTCAAGGGCATCTATCAGCGTCCCGCTGAAAGCCGCAAGATTTTCGAGGAAAAAGGCTGGAAGACGATCGCCGCTCTGCAGTTGCGTAATCCCATGCACCGTTCGCATGAATATCTGGCCAAGATCGCGATCGAGGTCAGTGATGGACTCTATATTCATCAGCTCGTCGGAAAACTGAAACCGGGCGATATTCCCGCCGAGGTCCGCGTCAAATGCATCAACACTCTCGTCGAGAACTATTTCGACAAGAGCCGAG
>QNAH01000129.1 GCA_003641425.1 Candidatus Zixiibacteriota bacterium | reverse complement strand
AGCCAGAACATTTCTCCGGCATTGAGTATTTTCAGGGTGCGGCGTACAGCCGGAAAAGCCGGAATGGCCAATATTATCGTTGACAGGGCCATGCGGTAGAAAGCGGTAGGTAGTGGTCCGGCCCCTGTCAGTTTGATTAAAATTGCCGCCCACGAAACTGCAAAAGTGGCCACGAACAATGATAAATATACGGTCCTCTGTTTAATCATATTTCATTCGCCTATCCGCGGTGAAATATACGCAAGTGAAGATTATATGTCGACATAATTGCAAAATACGATTAAATTACATAATATCGATAATTTTAAATTAATTCTATTTCTGTAATGTTCGATGGTTAATATTTTTTTATTACTTGCTGTAACTTTTTGGGGTCTGTCTTTTGTCGGGACCAAGATGGCCCTGGAATATCTGGCACCGTTCGAAATCATCGCAATCAGACTGCTTCTGGGTATCCCGGTTTTGTATGGAATCCTAAAGACTAAACGAATCAACCTCAAATTCAGAAAAAGCGATCTTATCATAGTACTGACGGCCTCTATTCTTCTCGGTGTTCACTTCCTGATACAGGCATTCGGCCTGATATATACCACCGCCACCAATACCGCCTGGCTGATCGCCACCATTCCGGTCTTTATCGCCATCCTGTCATACGCCTTCCTGAAAGAAAGACTGACCGTAAAAAAAATATCAGGTATCGTATTAGCTACTATCGGCGTTATTGTTCTTGTATCGGGCGGTAAATTAAATAGCCTGGATTGGATCAGATCGATCGGCGACTGGATTATACTGGCCAGCTGTATTACCTGGTCATTTTACACCATTGTCACCAGAAATATCACCCGGAGGGTCAATCCGCTGGCAGTATCGCTGGGAATACTTATCCCTCCTGCAATTATCCTGGCTGTATATACTCTGGCGGTATCACCGTTATCGAAGTTTGCCGAGCTTCCATTTTCGATTATTATGGTATTGATCTTTCTGGGCGTCTTTTGCCTGGGACTGGCGCACTGGCTGTGGCTTGAGGGATTGTCACGGAAAGGGGCCATCGATGTCGGTGTATTTCTTTATTTCGAGCCGATTGTAACAACTGTCGCGGCCATTCCGACCCTGGGCGAGAAATTGACGGTTTTTATTATCCTCGGGGCGGTTTTAATCGTCGCCGGAGTATATCTGGTCGAAAAAAAGATGTCGCCTCAAAAAAACAGGAATAACTGAGAGACTTTTTATCCAGTACTTTTATATTGCAATTTTATTCCGATAAAACTAAATAGAGAAAAATCCGCAATAATCCAACGAGGTAAAGAGCCATGAGGAAATTTACAATTTCATTTATCATATTTGCATTATCACTTATTGCCGCCGTTTCAATCTCGGCCCAGGATGCATCGCAGTTGCCGGAACTGCAGACAATAATCGATTCCACATTGCTGGTCGAGGCGCATATATTTGCGCCCAAGGCGTATGAGAAGGCCGAGGCCAAACTTGCCGAGGCCAAACGCGCCATCGAATTAAAAAAGAAGCAAAAATCAATTGAAAAGCTGATCGCCGAATCACGTGAATACGCCGAGAATGCTTTGAAAACCACCGCTGTAACCAAACAGACCCTGGCCGAATATCTCAAACCAAGAGAACTGGCAAAAGAAGCCAATGCCTCGGTACTTGTCCCGGAATTATATCAAAAGGCGGAAAAGCAGTTTACCAGGGCCACGAAAAAAGTCGAGGAGGGAAACACCAAGGACGGTCTCAAAGAGGCCGAAAAATCCATCGCCATGTTCGATAACACCGAACTTCAGGCTATCAAAAAGGATATCATGGGCGCGGCCGCCAAACTGATCGATAAGGCGTTCGCCGACGAAGCCGGAAAATACGCCCTGGCAACTCTTGATAAGGCCAGGACAGCCTATACCAAGTGCGACAAAATTCTGACCGGGGACAGGTATAACCGCGAGGAATCGCTCGAGGTAATCAAAATGTCCGAGTACGAAGCGAAACATGCCTCAAATATCGCCCGGTCAGTCCGCTCTCTGGAGCGTAATGATCAGGCCTGGGAAAAGCTGATACTGCTCTATGAAATAGAAATGCAAAAGGTCGGGAACGCTCTCGACATGTCGCTTCTACCGTTCGATAACGGGCCGATGGCCGCCGCCGATAGTCTGACCGCGGCGGTCAAAAGGTTGAAAAGTGAAAAATCGCAGCTTGAAAAAGACAATCTCGAAATATCCGAGAGACTGAAAACGGCCTTCAACAAACTCGATATAAGCGTCGAGGGTGATGACGCCGTCAAGCTGTCGGTGATGCTCGACAAGGCGGTCGGGGAGATGCTGAACGAAAGGGAACGGCTCAGTAATCAGCTTGATGCAAAAGCCGCCAAACTTCAAGAGCTTGAATCGACCCATGAACAGATCGCCTCGGAACTGGAAATGCGGCAACAACGAGAAGATAAGCTTAGGAATGCCAGGTCGATCCTCAATCCGACCGAAGGCACCGTGCTTCTCAATGCCACCGATGATATTGTCCTGAGACTTTTTGGTTTGTCATTCGCAAGCGGCTCAAGCGAGATCACCAATGTACATGTACCCCTGCTGGAAAAGGTCAAGAGAGTTTTGAATATGTTTCCCAACTCCAGACTGATGGTCGAGGGTCATACCGATGATCTCGGTGAAAGAACGACCAATATGAGACTGTCCGAAAAGAGAGCCCTGGCCGTGATGCAGTACCTTCGCGAGGCCATGTCAATCCCCGCCGAAAGGATTCAAGCCATCGGCTATGGGCCGGATAAACCGATCGGGACCAACACAACCAAAGAAGGTCGCGCAAAAAACCGGCGAATTGATATTATCATACTCAAATAACATCTGTTGGATTCTTGAAAATTAACTTTCAAGTTTGTATATTAAAATTATACACACTGTAATCGGATAATAATTATCCGATTATAGGAGCCAATTTATTACCAATAGGAGGTATTGATGTCAGAACAGCCTGTTGGGTGTGCCCGTCCGACCGGAAAGGTGATCGGAGAGTCAGCGGCACAAATAGAATCACCAGAAGAAAATATCCCTTCCAAGGAGGAATCCATGGTTACAGTCAGAGTCGGAGGTAAGGCTCCCGATTTTGAGGCCCCCGCCTATCATAAAGGGAAATTTGTCAATGTCAAACTGTCGGATTACCAGGGTAAATGGCTCCTGGTTTGTTTTTACCCGGGTGATTTCACGTTTGTTTGACCGACCGAACTGTCGGCGGTCGCCGGCAAGTATGATGAACTTCAAAAGCTGGGTGTTGATGTTTTATCTATCAGCACCGATTCCATTTTCACTCACAAAATCTGGGATGAGGAAGAACTCTCGAAAATGACCGACAACGGGATTCCGTGGCCGATGGTGGCTGATGCCGCCGGTAATCTCGGCAAGGTGTACGGTGTCTATGACGAGAACAACGGTGTCAACATACGCGGCCGTTTTCTAATCGACCCCGATGGTGTCGTCCAGGCCATGGAAGTCATGACGCCTCCGGTGGGTCGCAAAATCGCCGAGACTATCAGGCAGGTACATGCTTTCCAGCATGTACGTAAGACCAAGGGCGCCGAGGCCTGTCCGGCCGGATGGGAGCCCGGAAAGCCGACCCTGAAAGTCGGCCCGGATCTGGTCGGTAAAGTCTGGAAAGTCTGGAAACCGGACGAATAATCGAAATATCCTGAATAATGGCGGGGTATATCGGACGTCCCGCCATGAATATTAATAAATATCTTTTATGCGGTCCAGACCGGTATGGAAATCAAAGTTTGTCCTTTGACAGCCGAGTTGCAGGACGATTTTTATCGCCTGCATTCCAAAGAAAACGATCATGGCTGGTGTTTCTGCGCCGCCTGGTGGGTGCCGACCTGGGAAGGCTGGAGCCTTCGCACTGAAGAAGAAAATCGGGCCATACGCGATCAGCTTTTTAGCTCCGGGCAGTATGACGGTTACCTGATGTACGATGGGGATCGCCCGATCGGCTGGTGTCAGGCAGGCCCGCGTGACCGCCTGAGAAAACTTATTGACGAATATCGATTACCCGGAGACCCGACCGCCTGGGCGATAACCTGCTTTTTTATTTTACCCGAGTATCGGGAAATAGGACTGGGGCAACATATGTTGCGGGAGGTGCTCGAGGATCTGAGAAAAAAAGGTGTCAAATACGTCCAGGGTTTCCCCCGGCGGGGGAAACATTTTAAAGTCGATGACCTCTGGACCGGACCCGAAACATTCTTTCAAAATACCGGTTTCGATCTCGAACGCGATGATCCCAACTATCCGGTGTATGGATTGGAGCTTTAGTTAATTTTGGTGTCTAAATTTCTTCGGAATGGCCTCGGACATCCGGTAATACACACTCTATTTGTCCTAATTCCCGCCGTAGTATATGCTAAAACAGCATGCTCACAGTCGTCATATCTGCAATTTACTGCCTGCATCATGCAAAATTCGAACTGATTAAGATAAAAAAATTCAATTGCATGATTTTCTTATTTTTGTTTTATATGTTGGATTCGTAAAATATGCAATATGTTAAACGAGCTTCGGTCAAAGGTAGCGATAGTAGATTGCAACAGTTATGACAGCGACGTCTTAACTTCAAAAATAAACCAGGCACTCGATTTACTCGGCGGACTTGACAAATATGTCAAGCCGGGGATGAAAGTCCTGCTAAAACCTAATCTGATTTCTGCTAAAGAACCGTATCGAGCCATAACCACACACCCGGAAATAGTCGCCGTTCTGACCCGTGAAGTGCGAAAATTGGGGGCTGTGCCGATTGTGGGTGATTCTCCCGGGGGCGCCAAGGTCGGAATCAACCGCGTCTGGGAAAAGACCGGTATGAAGGCGATGGCCGAAAAGGAAGGGATCGAATTGGTAAGTTTCGAGGCGGCCGGGTCTCAAAAATTCCGATGCAACGGGAGGGCTTATTATCTTGCCCAGCCGGCGGTGGAGGCCGATCTGATTATAAACCTTCCAAAACTGAAGACTCATATTCTGACCCTCATGACCGGGGCGGTAAAGAATGTCTTTGGGTTGATCCCGGGCTTTCGAAAAGGCAATTATCACAAAGAATATCCCAAACCGGGAGATTTTGCCGAAGTGGTGGTTGATATTTTGTCGGTCAAAACGCCCGCTCTGACCATCATGGATGCGGTGCTGGCTATGGAAGGTGACGGGCCATCGTCCGGCGAGCCAAGATGGACCAATCTTCTGCTGGCCTCACGCGACCCGGTGGCGGTCGATGCCATTGCGGCGGAAATAATCGGCCTGGATCCTGACAAGGTTCCGACGACCCGGATTGCTTCCGATGCCGGCCTGGGAATTGGCTGGCCCGAGATGATAGAGACAATGGGAAAATCCCTTGATGAAGTCAGAATCCCGGATTTTAAGCTGACATCAAATCGCAAGCTGGAATTGATGCCGAATTTTCTGGTAAGAATGATCGACCCCTTTATATGGCTGCATCCGGATATCGAACGGGATATATGCACAAAATGCGGGACCTGTGTAAATTCTTGTCCAACAGGGGCATTACGCTTTAATGGGGATAAAAGCCCCGCTTTCGATTATGAATTATGCATAAATTGCTGGTGCTGTCATGAGTTATGTCCGGAAAAAGCAGTTTATATCAGAAAGTCGTGGCTGGCCAAAAAGTTCCTTCGATAACCTCACCTGAGCGCAAATATTGCGACGGCGCAGATTTTGCTTGACAAATTACTTGTCAACTAATAGCTTACAAATGTAGCAGTAATTGCGATATTCGAAGAACAAAATAAGAATTAAATATGTTCTATTAAATGAAAGCTTTGGTCACTGAAAGAAGCTCTTTCTATTAGCCAAAGCATCAACAATTGGAGGCAAAAGCCATGAAAATGACCAAGACTCTGGCAATCATTTTTGCCGTGGTCCTGGTTGTCGTTTGCTTTAATGCTCCCGCGGTTAATTCATTGGATGGTACTTCTCTGGGCCATCCCTGGGACGGCGATAGCGGTGATCGTGATGACGGCGGTAATGATTTGGGTGAGGATACCACCGGAACTACAGGCAACATCCTTCTCTTTAACAGTGTCATTCCGCCGAATGGTGGCCAAAACAGCAGTGTAGGTAAGGGGACCTTTGTGGTCGCTATCCACATGCTTTTTGTTTACCATGATCTGCCGGGATTTTATTCCGAGATGATTGGAGCATTTGGGGCAAATGAAAACGTAGTGTTTAAAACCAGTACCAAATAATCGCTAAACAAGAAGAAAAATGAGCCTTACCTCACATCAAACAAATGAATTTGATAGCAGGCTTCTGGAAATTGAACAGCTATACCGCCAAAGAAAGCCTGATGTCGCAGGGGAGCGTCTAAAGATTCTGCTCGATTCCGGATTTGATCCGGGTGGATACGAGCTGGGAATTCTTAAATCGCTTCAGGCTGCGAATCTTTATTTTTCAGGCAAATATCTCGATTCAATAAAAATCGGTTTGGAGGCCAGTAAGCTCCTGGCCGCCTCGGCTTATCATTTCTGGGTCGGTAATCTTTATTTGACGATGTATCGCAATTATCTCTCGATGGGTGATTTAAAAACGGCTGAGAGATATGCCCTGGATGCCCTGGCGTTTTTCAGGCGCAGCCGGGATTCAGTGGGTATGATAGGCTCCCTTAACGGTTTAGCGCGTATTGCTTTTATACGTTGCGATTTTCGCAAGGCTATTGAATACATAAATGATGCTATCGAGCAATCACGCGGCGATAATATCAGATTGACTGAGGGAACCGGTAACCTGGCCAGGATCCAGATACTGCACGGTGACTGGCCGGAGGCCGAAGAAAATCTCAAGGCGGCCCTGGAAATGGGCAATAAGCTTGATCTTCAGATGTCGGCCGCACGAAATCATCTCTCGCTCGGTTACCTGTATTTGAGAAAGAGGAATTTCGACGGCGCCGCCCGCGAATTCAGGTCGGCATCGGTCATTATCAGCGAAAAGGAAATGCTTCGCGATGCGGTCATTCTTCACGAATATGAGGGTGAACTCGCATTCGAGCAGGGTGACGTCGTCAGGGCCAAAAAAGAGCTGAAAGAGGCTCTTTCGCTGGCCCGTAATCTGGAACTGGAATCGGATCTGGGTTCACAGATCAATCGCCGTCTGGCACAGGTTGAGCTGGCTCTTGATAATCTTGATGATTCTCTCAGGCTGGCCCAGAAAGCGCTTGATATTTCGAATAAGATTGGCGAGCGAGCCGAGATCGGGCTCAGCCAGGTCGTCATTGCCGAGATTTTCGCCATGAGGGAAGATTTCGATTCAGCCACGGAATATATCCAGAATGGAATCGAGAATCTGCGTGAGGTCGGAGATCCGTATGATATTGCACGATCCCTTGTTACCATGGCCGAAATTTTTATCCGTTTCGGCGATGTCAGTGTCGGCAGAATCGATAAATTGTATGAGGAAGCGTTTCGTCGTTTCAATAAATTAAAGCTCTTT
>QNAH01000128.1 GCA_003641425.1 Candidatus Zixiibacteriota bacterium | reverse complement strand
GCGGATATTATATTGTCGGTAACTGAAAAAGTCGGTGAAAAGAACGTTGCCCTGACCGGCGGCTGTTTTCAGAACAGATATTTAACCGAGAGAGTCGTAAGGCTTCTCGATTCGGCCGGTTATAAGGTTTATCGGCATCACCGTATTCCGCCCAATGACGGCGGTATCGCTGTCGGTCAGATAGTGGCGGCGGCCAGAGAGATGGAAGATATAGAAGCACAGGAAATGGATCAATAATATGTGTCTTGCAGTACCGGGGAAAATAGAAAGTATCGAATCGGATGATGCCCTTTCGCGGACCGGGAAGGTAAGTTTCGGGGGAATTCTCAAAGAAGTTAACCTTACGCTAGTCCCGGAAGCATCGGTCGGTAATTATGTGCTGGTTCATGCCGGTTTCGCCATCAGCACGGTCAACGAGGAGGAGGCCAGCCAGACCTTTGAGTATCTTCACCAGATCGAAGAGCTGGGCCAATCCGGGAAGAGTGATAAGTGAGATATGTTGATGAGTTCCGCGATCATGAGGCGGCGGTCCGTTATATCCGTCAGATAAACCGTATTACCACCCGCGAGTGGACGATTATGGAAGTCTGCGGCGGACAGACGCACGCCATCCTCAAAAGCGGAATCGACCAGTTAATCCCGGGCAAAATCAACCTGTTGCACGGGCCGGGCTGTCCAGTCTGTGTTACGGCGGTGGAGCTGATCGACAGGGCAATCGCAATTGCCTCGAAAGAGAATGTCATCTTCTGTTCATTCGGCGATATGCTTCGTGTTCCTGGCAGTAGTAAAGATCTTATATCGGTCAGGGCCGAGGGTGGCGATATCCGTACGGTTTATGCCCCAACCGATACGATCCGGATCGCGTACGAAAATCCTGATAGAGAAGTGGTTTTTTTCGGTATCGGTTTTGAGACCACGGCTCCTGCCAATGCTACCCTGGTTTATCAGGCGCGGCAGATGAATCTGAAAAATCTTTCCATATTGATGGCTCAGGTTTTGATCCCTCCGGCGATGGAAGCGATACTAAGCGCACCCGGAAATAATGTCAAAGGCTTTCTGGCGGCCGGGCATGTCTGCTCGGTGGTCGGCTATGATGATTACGAGCATATTGTTTCGAAATATAATGTACCGATTGTGGTGACCGGTTTCGAACCGCTCGATATTTTGCAGGGAATATACATGACAATCGCTCAACTCGAGGAAGGCCGGGCCGAGGTGGAAAATCAGTACCGGCGGGCAGTCAGGCGTGAAGGAAATATTACCGCGCAGAAAATCATGGGCGAAGTTTTCAATGTTGTCGACAGGCGCTGGCGGGGTCTGGGGCTGATTGAAAAGAGCGGTCTGGCACTTATCCACAAGTATGCCGAGTTCGATGCTGAGATAAGGTTTGGAGTGGAGCAGTTGACAGCCGAAGAATCGACCGAATGTATCAGCGGGTTGATTTTACAGGGGAAAAAGAAACCGTATGACTGTCCGGTTTTCGGAAGCCTTTGTACCCCGGAATATCCCCTGGGAGCAACCATGGTGTCATCGGAGGGAGCCTGTGCCGCTTATTACCGGTATCGTAAGGAGGGGACGGAGTCAATAAAACAATCCGGCGGAAAGGAGCGGCCATGAGCGATAACGAATATTCCGGTTTGAGTTGCCCGATTCCGATTTCGGAATATCCTCATGTTTTGCTGGCACATGGCGGCGGTGGAAAACTGATGCATCAGTTGATCGAAAAAATTTTTACGGCGGCCTTTGCCAATCCGATGCTGGAGACGGCGCATGACGGGGCCGTGTTCAAGGCTGATTCGGACCGGCTGGCATTTACTACCGATTCGTATGTGGTCGATCCGCTGTTTTTCCCGGGCGGAGATATCGGGAAACTGGCCGTCGATGGGACGGTTAACGATCTGGCAATGTGCGGGGCGAGACCGCTTTATCTCAGTTGCGGGTTTATAATCGAGGAGGGATTTTCCATGGATTCGCTTTGGAAGATCGCGCTTTCGATGAAGCAGGCGGCTGATGAAGCTAAGGTGTCTATCGTTACCGGCGATACCAAGGTGGTCGATAAGGGCCGGGGGCATGGTTTGTTTATCAACACCGCCGGAATCGGCAGTATCGGGCATGACCTGACTATTGCACCATCGATGGTACAACCGGGCGATGCCGTTATAGTAAATGGTGATATCGGTCGTCACGGGATGGCGATTATGGCGCATCGGGAGAGTCTCTCATTCGAAACCACGATAGAAAGTGATTGCGCCCCTCTGGCGGATACGGTCATGAGACTGCTCGATGAAGATATCGAAATTCATTGTCTGCGCGATCTCACCCGCGGCGGTCTGGCGGCATCTCTGGTCGAGATAGCATCGGTATCGGGATATCGTATCGCCGTCGAGGAGTCCAAAATCCCGGTGGTTGATCAGGTCCGGGGAGCATGTGAGATACTGGGATTTGATCCGACTTATGTCGCCAACGAGGGGCGGATGGTGATCTTTGTTCCGAAAAAGGAAGCGGAGAAAGCCCTGGCGGTTTTGAGGGATCAGGGTTTATGGCCGGAGGCGGCGATTATCGGGCGGGTCGGTGATGAGAGGACCGGTATTGTAACCATGAAAAGCCTGATCGGGGCCGAGCGCATAGTAGATATGCTCAGCGGCGAGCAATTGCCGCGGATCTGTTGAAAAAACCCGGCTTATAAAAAATAGCGGCAGGGCCGGATTTATTTTTCTTCGTTGTCGAGTTTTCTCAATTCGCGCAATATTCCCAGAGCGCTGGAACCGGTCGCCAGTTTGGCGATTTTATCCATCCGCACCTGATCCTGTTCGAATTTTTTACGAAGTCTTTCCTGAAAGGCCTCTTTTATTTTTTCCAGGAGCATATCCAGTTCGTACGGTTTCGGCAGGTAACTGAACGCTCCCAATTTGGTGCATTCGACAGCCGAATCGACCGAACCGTGACCGGTCAGGATAATGACCTCGAGATACTTGTGTTCTTTTTTCAATATCTCCAGGACCTGGGTCCCGTCCATTCCGGGCATTTTCAGATCGAGCAGGGCCAGGTCGAATTTCCCGGTGCCGGCGGCCTCGATCGCCTCCTGGCCGCTTTTGGCCTTGGTGACATCAAAGCCGCGCAGTTCGAGTCTTTGCGCAATCGAGTCGAGGAATTTCACCTCGTCATCGACAATCAGTAATTTAATTTTATCTTCCATAAATCCTTCCTTATAGTCTAAAATCCCAGGTACTGCCAGTACCCCATAAAGACCCAGATCCACAGGACGGCAAATGACAGCAATAAAATGGCGAAGCCATGTTTGAGGAAATCGCCGAGTTTGACCAGTTGTTCGCCGGTTATGGGATCTTTGGCCATGGCATAAGCGATGGCGTTATTGGGTGTGCCGATGATCAGCATGTGGGCGAAGGATGATGCAAAGGCTGTTGCCAGGCCGACCATCCATGGATGTGTCCCGGAAATGGTGGCCATCGGTATGGTGATCGGTCCGATTGCCGATACGGTGGCGCCGTCGCTCATGAAATTGGTGGTAATACCGGTGAAAAAACTGACCGCCATGGCCAATCCTGTACCATGTGTTAAGAAATCCGGCAGAATACTGATGAAACTGTCGGCCAGATAAAGCGCCCCGCCGGTGACGGCCAGTCCTTTGCCGAGGGCGCTGGCACTGGCATAAAGGGCGACCACATCCCAGGGGATGCTGGCGATATCACGCCATCGCAGTATGCGAAATATATTTAGAAAGACAATGCACAATATAACCGGACCGCCCATCCCGAATTTATCACTTCCGAGTATCCAGAGCAGGATCAAGCCGATGAGTGCGAAGGCGGTGATATATTCCTTTTTGTTCATCGGGCCGATTTTTTCGGAAGCATCCCTGACAATCGAGGAAACATTGAGAGTTTTTACTTTGATTTTCCTGTGGAACATCAGGTAAAAATACGCGCCGATAACGAGTGCCATGACGGGGACAAACGGAAGTCCGTACTGAATCCACTGCCCGAATGTCGGCGCATTACCGTAATCGCTCAGGATTCCGAGCATGACGGCGTTGCGCCCCCCGGCGGCGGGTGATCCCGGTCCGCCGCAGTTGGCCGCGAAACATACCGATAGAACAAACATAACCGCCAGGGCCCGATCTCTTTTAACACCGGCGGCTCGTATCGAGGTGGCATAAACCATAATAAAAAGTGGCATAATAAACGCTATCAGGGCATGTTCGGAAACAAAGGAGCAGGCGATACCGAGCATGGGCAAAAATAAAAATAGAAGAAGTTTAAGATTTTTGGAAGGCCCAAGTAAAAGCAACCCGATTCGCCGATCAAGCCCGGTTTTACTTATAGCCACCGAGACTGCCAGGACTCCGAATATGAATATGACCGCATCTTTGGCATACGCTTTGGCGATATCATCGGGTCGAAGAACGCCGAGGAAATACATCAGGACACCAACCAGCAAGGCCGTAATGCCCACCGGGACGGCCCCGGTTGCCCAGAAGAGGGCGGCCACTATCAGGACTCCCAGCATAACGCGGGCCTTCAATGAGGCCTGATTCGGAGTCATCGGCTCAATCACTTTTTTGCCGTCCGCATCGACCGAGATGTTGCCGATTTTATAATGAGTGCTGTAATATTCGGCGATATTCTCCCCGCTTTTCATACTTCGGTAACCGGCATAGCCCATATTGGGGTCGCTCATCTGACCCGTTTTGGGGGATGACATGAGTTTTATCAGCCTGTCCGGAGGCGGCAAGAAAAGCAGGGCGGTGAAAATCAGCAGGCCGAGAATGATCACTCCCGGGCGGGAGTTGTGCGAGCCGACCAGCCATTTCCATAGTGAATCTTTTTCGGCCGGTACGACCTCATGTTTTTCCATGAGGTGCACTTTATCCTCGCGCGCCGCTTCGATGGTCTTTATCAGTTCATCGAAATCGGCCGGTTTTTCCATGTAGGCGTAGGCCTCCATTTTGCCGATTTCCATGGCTGATTTCAGCGAACCGTAGGCGGTTAGCATGATGACCTGGAGTTCCGGTCGAAAGGCTTTTATTTCATGAAGAACCTGCTCGCCGTTCATGCCCGGCATTTTTCTATCGAGCAGGACGATATCAATATCCGAATCACTTCGAACAATTTTTATGGCATCTTCACCGTTATCGACATCAACAGTATTGAACCCCCTCATGGAAAGACGCTTGGCGAGTGAATCGCGAAACTTACTTTCATCGTCAACCAAAAGAATCTTAGGCATTAGCCCACTCCCGTATCATGAAGGTCAATTTAATTCATCGCAGTGCTTCATCTCGTCGGCTATTTCCTGCACAACATCACAAAGCCGCAACAGTCCCACGGTCTGATCGCCCCTAGTGACCATAAGTGAAAGGGTCTGAAGAGCGACGATTTTATAAATGGCTTCACCCAGAGTGGCATCTTCCTCGATATGCTCGGCAATCGGGACCATTACATCCTTGACAAGGATATGTCGCGCCCGCTTGCATATATCGGCCATGCTGTCCTGGAAAAACTGAAAATGATTCATCATGGTATTGATGAAGTCGGCGCTGACACCGGCGATAGCGAGTTTACCCATGTCGCCCAGAATATTGCGTTGCGGTTCGAGCGCTCTCAGAAAGGCCAGTTGACCAATTTTGCCGATCACCTTTTTGTCGTCGTCCACCACCAGGATAGCCCGGTACGGCTGACGCTTGCGGTCGCGCATTTTCTGGACCCTTTCGAACAATTGAACTGCTTCCAGTAATGTTGCATCTTTGGATACCACCGGATACCTTTCCAGCGGAACCATCAATTCTTTGACGCATTTTGATTTCATTACAACCCCCCAATCGGGTTATTAAAATTAATTCATTTCACATTTATATATTTAATACGCTCGAAAAATCGGCTCAAATCTCCTCTGTTTCATCAATACAATCGGCCACCTCGGCAAAAAGATCCGCAAGCCGTAGAATACCGATCACTTCTCCCTTTCTTGTCACCAGGCTTCGCGCCGTCTGCCAGACGACGACCCGGTGAATGGCATCAGAAAGCGGTGTATCCTCGTCCAGGCTTTCATTAAGCGGGTGCATTATTTCGGTGATTTTCATCGATCGCACCCGGCGGCAGGCGTCGATCAGATCGCCCTGCCAGAAGCGGAGGTTGTCGATCAGAGAATTAATCAATTCTTCATTAACGCCGGCCCGCGAAAGCGCCGAAATGTCTCCCAGCATGCTGTATTTGGGTTCCAGCGACTTCAGGACATCCATCAGTTCCATCTGGCCGATGACTTTTTTGTCGTCATCCACAATCAGAACGGCCCGCGGCGGCAGGCGATCCATCGAGATCGGGCGGTCCTGCGCCTGCTTGAGCGTCTTTATCGCTTCCTGAATGGTGGCATTGTGAGATACCACCGCATATTCATGGAGCGGTATCATCAATTCCCGAACATATTTTTTATTCATAGCCACTTCCCATTGTAATTGAGCACATTAACCGCCCTTGCGGTTGATAGGCAGATTTATGGTAAAGGTGCTCCCTTTTCCAAGATCGCTGGTTACTTTTATTTTGCCGCCCAGGCTCTCAATTATTCCGTAACTGACCGAAAGACCCAGACCGGTCCCCTTGCCGACTTCTTTTGTCGTAAAGAACGGGAGAAATATTTTTTCCATCTGTTCCGGTGTCATTCCCGAACCGTTGTCCGAGAGCATGATGGTGATGCCGCCTTCTTCCAGTCTGGTAGTTACGCTAATCCTTCCCGATTTATGTCCGATGGCATCGACGCTATTGTTGACGATATTCAAGATCACCTGTTGCAGTTGATTACCGTCGGTAAGCAATTCAGGGATATCTTGACCGTAATTTCTTTCGATCTCTATATTTGATACGGCCATTTCATGGCCGAGAATACCGTCAAGAACACCGTCGATCAGATCATGCACATTATGCCGTTTTATATCCATCTCGGTCCGGCGTACAAAGCCGAGGAGTTTTCGGGTGATATCGCGGCAACGAAAGACCGATTCATGAATATTCTCCAGATGCGGGATCATATCTTCCCATTTCACATCCTGGCCGAATTCGGGATTCATTAAATCTTTCATCAGACCCGCTTCCTCGCTGATGACAGCCAATGGATTGTTGATTTCATGGGCGATGCCGGCCGCCAATTCTCCGACGGAAGCCAGTTTGGCGGCATGTTCGAGCTGGACTCGGGTTCGGTCGGTTTCCATTTGGAACTTGACCAACTGTTTGGCCCGGTTGACAATTATAAGAAATATCAAAATAATCAACGTCGCCGAAAGCACAATAATCTTCAGATTTGAACCGAAGAAGGATATTTGCTTATCACCGGATGCCTGCTGGACAATAAGCGCCCAGTCGGCCGAGGCCAGCCAGGAATATGCATAGGTAAAATCGTCTCCTTCGATATCAACATTTTCTACACCAAGTCCGGGATCGAGGGGCGGCACGATCGATGATTTTTCAAGCGGAGTTCCGATGCGGTGCGTGACCACCTGATACTGCCCGCTCTTGTTGAAGATCGAGGTGTAG
>QNAH01000127.1 GCA_003641425.1 Candidatus Zixiibacteriota bacterium | reverse complement strand
ATGTTGTAAGGATAATAATTTTACTGTTGGCAGGGGCGAGTTCGTTTAGGATGTTCAACTTTATGCATCTGTATTTCTGGC
Organism: Candidatus Zixiibacteriota bacterium; assembly: GCA_003641425.1. GTDB lineage: Bacteria > Zixibacteria > MSB-5A5 > GN15 > PGXB01 > PGXB01. Next base: position 7,594 of record QNAH01000127.1, on the reverse strand, counting down.
AGGTGACTCTTATAATAATGATCTCGACAATCTGGATAGGCTGGCTGTATCTGGTGGTGTATCGTGACGGCAGGAAATAAAAGCAAAAGAGAGCTGTGGCTGTTTGTCCTGAAGCTGGTTTTTTTCACGGTTATTTTCGGGTTGTTGTGGTTCTATTATGTGCAGGAATTGTATCCGTATCTTCTCAAGCCGGTGGTTTTTCCGTTTTTCAAGTGGGTCGGTGTCAAAAAATGGAGATTGTCGATCCTTCTTGATCATTTTACCAATATTATACCGTATGTGGCTCTGGTGTGTTCGTCGCCGGGATTTTTCAAAAACTGGAAGAAGAGTATCATGACTTTGATCGGCGGTCTGCTGATCTTGATGGCGGGGCACATTGCGCTGTCGTGGATAGACTATCATTACTGGTCGAAATATGATACGACCAAGCCGTTTTTCCGGCGGATATTTCATTTTTATCTGATCAACGACGCCCTGCCGCTGGGGCTGTGGCTTATGTTTTACCCGCGACTTCTTCCGCAGCTTTTCAGTTTTCTCCGGTTCGGGAAAAGGGTGCCGTATAACTCATGAACAGCATTTGAATAATAAAAAGTATATCCAGTAATATCTTTTTTGTTGATTTATTGGCCCGGTCAGTGTAAACTACCTTAACTTTTGACGATATGTTTTAGAAAAGGGAATTAAACAGATTTAAGGGAATAAATTGGGCTTTTTTGATTTTATCTCAAGCGACATCGGTATCGATCTTGGAACAGCCAATACACTTGTATTTGTCCGCGGCCAGGGAATAGTCCTGAATGAGCCATCGGTGGTGGCAGTCGAAAAAGCGACTGGAAAAGTTCTCGCGGTCGGCTCGGCGGCCAAGGAAATGCTGGGCCGGACGCCCGGCGAAATCGCCGCTATCAGGCCACTTAAGGACGGCGTTATCGCCGATTTTGAAATCTCCGAAAAACTGCTCTCTGATTTTATCAAGCGGGTGATCCGTCATCGCTACCTGATGAAGCCGCGTATTTTGATCTCGGTGCCATCGGGACAGACCGAGGTTGAAAAGCGGGCGGTTCGGGATTCGGCGGAGAATGCGGGGGCGCGGGAAGTGTATCTGCTTCAGGAGCCGATGGCGGCGGCAATCGGGGTCGGTCTTCCGGTCGATCAGCCGTCGGGATTTATGGTTATCGATATCGGCGGCGGGACATCGGAAATCGCGGTTATCGCCCTTAACGGGATTGTCAATAACATCTCGATCCGAATCGCCGGCGATGAGATGAACGAAGCGATCATCATGTATTTGAAGAAGAATTATAATCTTCTGATCGGCGAGCTGACGGCGGAAGAGATCAAGATGAAAATAGGATCGGCATTCCCGATGGAGAAAGAGATATCGCTCGAGATCAAGGGCCGCGACCTGGTTGCGGGGGTTCCGAAAAATCTCAAGCTGTCATCGGTGCAGGTTCGCGAGGCGCTGGTGGAACCGATCGATCGCATTGTCGAGGCGGTCAGGCAGTCCCTGGAAAAAACCCCCCCGGAACTGGCTTCAGATATTCTCGATCGCGGCATTATCCTGACTGGCGGCGGCGCCCTGTTAAAAGGGTTGGATAAGCGGCTCCGGCAGGAAACAAATCTTCCGGTCAATATCGCCGAGGACCCGCTGACCTGCGTTGTCCGCGGCACCGGCAAGGTTCTTGAAAATATGCAGCAATATTCCAAGGTCCTGATAAAAAGCCGACATGATTGAGGCGCTTGGCCTTAGACAGTTTGCAAGGCAGACTTTATTCAAGGTCTGCTTTTTTTATTAGTCCTTTTTTCGGGGCGAATGTCTAAAATACAGAAACTGAGAAGTAAATGGACAGGGAAGAACAAGCATTGGTGTCGCTGGCTAAAGCGGGCGACCGGAGAGCATTTGAAAAACTTGTTGCGAGGTATAAAGATAGAATGTTCGCATTAACCTACAGAATGACCGGTGACCGAGAGGAGGCGCTTGATCTACTCCAGGAAACCTTCCTGTCCGCTTTTAAGGCGATGCGGGGTTTCCGCGAGGAGGCAAGTTTTTCGAGCTGGATGTATCGTATTGCCGCCAACAAGTCCATAAATTATATAAAACGCAGAAAATTGATGTCATATATACCGCCTGGTTCATGGCTGAAAGACGAACCGTCTTACGAGATGGAAGATGCGGCCGGGCGGAATGAGCTCAAGATTCAGATACAAAAAAGTGTAAAGGAATTGCCGCCCAAACAGAGATTGGTTTTCAACCTGAGATTTTATGAGCAGTTATCATTTGTCGAGATAGCCAAAATTCTGGATAAGAGCGAATCGACGGTGAAGACCAATTATCAAAAGGCGGTCGAGAAACTTCAGAAGAAGCTGGAAGATTTCAGGTGATGTTATGAATTGCAGGCCTTTTAAAGAGAGTATATCTCTAAAGCTGGGAGCGATGGATCTGGATGCCGGTGAGGCGGAGCATATCGAAAGCTGTGCCGATTGCCGAGCGTATTACGAGTCGCTTTTATCGCTGGAATCGAGCCTGAATGAATACCGGCCGGCGCCGCTGAGTGAGGCTGAATTTGCATCGGTAAAGAATAAGCTGGATGAGAAAACGAATCGGTATTTTAACCGGGCCACCGGATTTTATCGGCTGGCGGTGCATTACGGAGCGGCTGTTACCTCGGTGTTCCTGCTGATTTTTATCTCGCTGTTTTCGAATCTGTCAACGGTGGAAGATGAAAACGGTATGCCGCAGTTTTATTATTCGAGTTATACCGGCGAGATTGAATTGTTTGATGATAACTGGATAGATGATCAGTATATCGATGAGGCGGTCAATGACTTTATCCAGGTCAATGGTGTCGGCAGTTCGTACCTGGTTGTGGGTGAGTTGAGCGCCGAGGAACTAATATACCTTGAAAATAATATAGATTTAGGAGGTCTGTTATGAGAAGATGGTACAGGACAGACTTGATAATTATCGGGTTGATGATTTTCCTCATGTCCGCATCGGCGGTTTTTGCCCAGAGACCGGATAAGGGTATGCGCGGCAAGCGGGGCTGGGGGAAACATGCCGAAAATCTCGAAAATCTTCGGATGTTGAAATTATTGGAAGTGATTGATCTTGACGAGGAGCAAAATGTGGAATTTCTGGCACTTTTTGCCTCATCTCGAAAGAAGATGAAAGAAATACGCGAGGAGATGGAGTCAGAGGTCGATGAGTTGATAGAGATTTTAAAGGATGAGAATCCTGATGAGAGTCTGATAAAGGAAAAGCTTGGTAAAATAGAGGTATTGAAAAAGAGATTCACGGACAATTTCGAGAATTTGCAGAATAAAGCAAAAGAAATATTGACCACAGTGCAGTATGCAAAAATGCTGGTATTTCAGGAGCGTTTTGAACGGGAGTTGATTCAATCGGTGAAGGGTTTCCGCAATAATCCTCCGCCTGATATGGGTCCATAAACCGGAAAAGAAGAAAAACAGAAAAGGATAAGAAACAAAGGAGTTAATGATGAAAAAAACAGTAGTATTTATCGCAGTGGCATTGATGCTGACCACGGCCTTTGCATTTGCCGATCCGGGTCGTCGCGGACCGAGAGGAGATGGTCCGGGATGCGCCAGAGGCGGCCCCGGATGGGGGCAGATGGATGATGGAGTGCCGGGACCGGCGATGCTGTTAAACTTGGCCGATGAGATCGGTCTCGACGAAGGACAGAAGACAAAGATCTCGAATATGACGGAGGAATTCGGAATCAGCCGGATCGATCTGAGGGCGGAGCTTGACAAGGCAAGGCTGGAATTGAGACATCTCAAGACGAACGATGCTTCCGATGCGGAGGTCCTGTCGATGATGGATAAGATCGGAAATTTGAGAACCGAGATGCAGAAAATGAGGTATACACATCGCCAGGCGGTCAAGAATGTGTTGACCGATCAGCAGATCGACAAACTTAATGAGCTTCGCAAAGAGCACCGTGCTCAGCGGGGCCAGTTTGGTCATCAGGGGTACGGGAAAGGTTCCGGTCATGGTCAGGGTTCTGGCCCGGGACTGAACAATAACGCCGATTGCTGGCGGCGATGATGTAATGTAGCTAGTTTGCGGCCGGGAATGGCAGTTCCTCCGAATTTTCCGGCGGCAATTTTTCTCCCGATGCTTGTTGTCTGGCTGCCGGGTTGTAAGGCCCGGCAGTTTTTTATTGCATAAATAGGCGATAAAGCCTAAATTTATAAAGCGTAACAGGCAGAGCGAAAACTAATGACAGGCAGGTTGACTGACCTGCCTTTTTTTGTGTAAATATATAATAGATTGAATTGCGGTTATTTCTGCCATTATGGCAGAAATATGACATTTTGTCTTGACAATGTTATAAAAATGAGCGTAAATTTAATGGTATGAATATTAATGAAGCATTTATAATCGATTATTTGCGGTATAAGGCCGCGCGGCCGCTTAAGCCGCGAGAGCTTGCAAGAGAAATCGGTATTTCCGAAAAGGAATATCCGGCCTTTCGCAGGTTGGTCAAAAAACTTATTGAAAACGGAAAACTGGTTGATTTGCGGCGCGGCAAGATCGGGGTTCCATCGGAACTTAATCTTGTAGTCGGCAATATTTCCCTCACTCGCGGCGGCAAGGGGACCATCTTTACCGATTCGGGGGAGCCGGTGGTGATAGAAACGGCGAAGCTGTTGACCGCCCTTGATGGAGATAAGGTGATGGTGCGGGTCGGCTCGAAACCGGAGCAGGAATTGACGGGGACGGTTATCAAGGTCATCGAGCGGTCGGAGCGCAACATTGTCGGGATTTTTCAGAAGGGTCGTCATTTCAGCACGATAATCCCCGATGACAAAAAAGTCCGCCGCAATATATATGTGGCGCCGGCTTTGTCACGTAATGCCGGTAATGGTGATCGGGTGGTGGTTAAGATCACATCATGGGATGATCCCTATCGCAATCCCGAAGGCGAAGTGGTCGAGGTTCTCGGGCGCCCGGGTGAACAGGGTGTCGATATGCGGACGGTTATCAAGAGTTACAATTTGCCCGAGGAGTTTCCGGCGCCAGTGATCAATGAAGCAAAGAAAACAGAAGGTATACTTAATAATGCCGAGATGAGACGGCGCCGGGATTTCACCAAGGAGACGGTTTACACGATCGATCCGATCGATGCCAGGGATTTCGATGATGCGGTTACGGTGACCAGGACCAAGCGGGGTTACCGTCTGGGGGTTTTCATCGCCGATGTATCGTTTTATGTCCGGGAAAACAGTAAGCTTGACGGTGAAGCATTCAAGCGCGGCAATTCGGTGTATCTTCCGGGAATGGTTATCCCGATGCTTCCGGAGGAGCTTTCCAATGATCTCTGCTCATTGAAGCCCAATCGCAAGCGGCTGGTTTACGCGGTGATCATGAATATCGATAAGAAAGGCAAGATCCTCGACTGGGAGATAACCGAGGGTGTCATCAATTCGAAGGCGCGGCTGAATTACGAAGAGGTACAGGCTTATTTCGACAGCGGGAGGGCAACGAATCGTATCCAGCGAGTGGCCGACAATCTTACGGCGGCGAGGGAGCTGGCCCAGATTCTCCACAAAAGGAGGATGGCCAACGGTTCACTTGATTTCGATCTGCCCAAGCCGATGGTGATAATCAATAAAAAAGGCGAGATCACGGAGATCCGTCACACTGTCCGGCTTGAATCGCACCGCCTGGTCGAGGAATTCATGCTGGCGGCCAATCAGGCGACGGCGATACATGTAACCCGTCTCGGGCAGAAATTTTTGTATCGGGTGCATGACCGCCCCGATCTGGAAAAGCTGGAGGCGTTTTCGTACCTGATGTCAACTCTTGGGTACAGTTTCCCGGTTTCGGAGAATGTTCAGCCGCGGCAGTTTTCGAATTTTTTGAATAAGGTAAAAGAGAAGCCTGAAGAAGAGCTGATCAACGAACTGATGCTTCGCTCGATGAAGAAGGCTGTTTATCAGCCGAAGAATGTGGGACATTTCGGGCTGGCCTTCAAGCATTACACGCATTTCACCTCGCCTATCAGGCGGTATCCCGATTTGATCGTGCATCGTCTTCTCAAGAAACTGGGTGACGGGCAGTATCCGGTTAAACTGGCCAAGCGGCTGGATAATATTTTGACCAATATCGGTCGGCATTGTTCGGATACCGAGCGTAATGCTGAAGCGGCCGAGCGGGAGGCGATAAAGTATAAACAGGTGGCATATATGGCGAAGCATGTCGGCGAGCATTATAAAGGTGTTATCTCGGGTGTGCTCAATTTTGGTTTCTTTGTTCGGCTCAACGATCTTGGTGTCGAGGGGATGGTCCGCCTGTCAACGCTCGATGATGATTATTATAATTTCGAGGAAAAGAATTATCGGCTGGTCGGACGCCGGACCGGGCGGGTATTTAGGATGGGTGATCCGGTCGAGGTGAGCGTACTTTCGGTCGACAAGCTGAAAAACGAAATCAACTTTCATCTGATCGAGGCGAGCCAGAGTACAGAGCGGCCCGATAGACCGCGACGACCGGTACGCAGGCGGCGCCAGCATGAGGGCCGGAAAAAGCATCCCGGAAAAGTCAAGCAGGGCAGGAAATGATAAAGAAAGTGATTATCCTGGCCAATGGAATTGTATTATCCCAGAGTTCCGGTTTCGAGGCGGTGTTTGGTCAGGCTGGTGAATTTATCGACGAAGTCTCGCAATTATATACTGTTTTGAAGGAACGGGCGGTCGATCTTATTTTAATCCCGGAAATCTATCCCAAAATCAGCCGCGGGGTGGTCCGCCGGCTGAGAATGAAAAATCCGATGGCGGATATCTGGCAGATTGTCTGGACGGATGCAGTCGATGAATCGCTATTGGGTATTTATGACGGGACAATAAATATCAATGACGGGCCGGAACAGATAAACAAAAAAATAGAGCGAATCCTGCATCAAAAGTCGCTTTTGAAAAAATACGGGATTGTCGGGCGTTCGGAAAAGATGAAGATAGTCGCCGAGACGATCGACCGCATTGCACCGACCGATATTTCGGTGCTTATCATCGGGCCGTCGGGCAGCGGCAAGGAGCTTGTATCCCGGGCGATTCACAATTATTCGTCGCGAAGCGAAGGGCGGTTTGTAGCCATCAATTGCGGGGCGCTGGCCGAGGGGGTTCTTGAGTCGGAGCTGTTCGGGCATGAAAAGGGCGCTTTTACGGGATCGGTGGCGAGACGGGTCGGGCTGTTTGTGCAGGCCGACAAGGGGACCATATTTCTCGATGAGATCGGCGAGACAAAGCCGGATATGCAGGTGAAGCTGTTGCGCGTTCTCGAGGACGGTTATTTTTACCCGGTCGGAGGGGACCAGCCGGCTCATTCCGATGCGCGCGTTATCGCCGCCACCAACCGCGATCTGTCCGAGGCGATCCGTGACGGGTTGTTTCGCGAGGATCTTTATTTCAGGCTGGGAGTCGTGAAGATCGTTCTGCCATCATTGTATGAAAGGCGGCAGGATATTCTTCCGCTTTTATGTCATTTTGCATCGTCCGAGAATCTGAAAGGATTTTCGGATTCGGCACTGGATAAACTTCTCCGGTATGACTGGCCGGGTAATGTCAGGCAGCT
>QNAH01000126.1 GCA_003641425.1 Candidatus Zixiibacteriota bacterium | reverse complement strand
TACGGATGTAATCCGACGGCACTTTATCCTGATGCGTTTTCGTGATTTCGATATAGTAACCGAAGACCTTATTGAAACCCACTTTCAGCGTCGGAATACCGGTCCGGTCCCGTTCGGATTTCTGAAGTGATGCTATGTAATCCTTGGCATCGCGAATGGAATCTTTAAGTTCGTCAAGCTCCGGCGAATATCCCCGTTTTAGTATCCCGCCTTTATTGGATGTCAGCGGCGGTTCCTCTACCAGTGCATCATCGATCAATTTTATAAGCGAATCGGAAGCCGGGTAAGCATCCCGAATATTTCCAAAAATCTCGGACGTTAACTCTTCGATCTTGTCCAAAACACCGGCGCCGACTATAAGACCATCTTTAATAGAGGCCAGTTGTCTCGGATTGATCTTGCGCATCCCCAGCCGTCCGGCCAGCCTTTCCAGATCGGGAAGCCTTTTCAACAGGTCCGGCAAATCACCGGCAAGATCACGAAGATTATAAAATTCCTTAACACCCTTCTGTCGGTACAAAATCGGTTCGAGTTTTTTGTACGGGCGAAGAAGTCCTTCTTTCAAACGGCGGGCGCCGCCTGCCGTGGCGGTTCGATTGACCGAATGAAACAATGAATCGGTTTCAGTATTCTCCGAAAGATTTCTTATCAGTTCGAGATTGCGAACCGTGTTGTAATCGAGTGTCATATAATGGTCGGACTGCGCCTCGGTCAGCCTGGTAATATGATCCAGCCGCGTTCGGTTATTCTCTCTCAAATAACGATATATCGCCCCGGCGGCGGTAAGTCCCCGTTTGTTTCCGCTGACCCCGAATCCGTCGAGTGTACTGACCCCGAAGAAATCGCACAGTTCTCGCACCGCCGATTTATAATCGAAATTCCATTCTTCAAAACCGGTCAGCTTTATAATGTTGTCTTTCTTCAGGATACCTATAAGATCGTGATCTTCTGAAGTCTGGGGATAGTTAACTTCCTGCGGCGCCAGCACCCGGATCTTTTCATAAATATCTTCAAAGCGTCCTTCTTCTAAAAAAAACTTTCCGCTCAACAGGTCGATATAGGCCAACCCGATTTTGACATCACCGGGATAAATCGACACCAGATATAATTGACCTGTATCATCCACCACCCCCTCGATTGTGGCCGTGCCCGGCGTCAGTATCTCGACCACTTCCCGTTTGACAACTCCTTTGGCTTGTTTGGGATCTTCGGTCTGCTCGACAATGACCACCTTCTCCCCGGCCTCCAGCAAACGGGCAAGATATTTTTCGGCGCTGTGATGCGGGACTCCGGCCAGCGGGATTTTTTCGCCATTCATGTGCCCGCGCGACGTCAGCGCAATATCAAGTATGGGCGCCGCCTTGATGGCGTCGTCGCCGAACATCTCGTAAAAATCACCCATGCGGAAAAAAAGAATCTTATCCGGGTACTGTGATTTTATCTTATTATATTGCTTCATGAGCGGCGTGATAGATCCGCCGGATGAGGATGTTGATTTCATCGCGCTATTACTTGAAAAGCCTCATTCTCGGATAATTCAAGGCGGGACTTGAATGACATTGCTTCCTGCGAAGACCTGAATCGACCCACATATACGACATAGTATTTTTTTTCGGAGATTATCTTGTCACTGATTTCGACTCTTTCGCCATACTGCTTCATACGATCGGCCAGTCTCTTGGCATTATCCTTGATAGAGAAAACACCTACTTGAATCGAATATACGGTCCCCGTTATCTCTTCCGCCTTGCGGTCACTGCCGCTGCTTTCGAAATGACCGAAATGATCGATTAAATCATCGCGCCCGATAGCATGGGGAAAGCCTTCACGTAAAATATTGTAATACAGTATGGCATCGTCGATTCTTTTCTGCTCGATCGCATAGAAAGACAGCATGTATAGCGCCGGGGCCGCAATCTCGTCATACTCCACCTGGCGCAAGGCCCGGCATATTTTCTGGGCTTCGGTATAATCTTTACTTTGGTAGAGCTGATATGCCCGATCGCATTTGGCGCTAAAACCGGATCGCTCTCCTTCATTTTCCCTCATCATCCGGTCCAGATATTTTTTCGATTCGGCTTCCCTGCCCTGCTCATAATACGCCAGCGCCGCCAGACGCTGCATTTCGGTCCGGAATCGGCCCGCCTCCCAGTGCTGAAGATAGGCCGTGGCGCTTGAAGCCACCTTCGCGAAATTGCCTTCGGCCAGGTAATAGAGGGCCATTAGGTAAACATTGTCTTCAAGGAAACGCGGAGCTATTTCGGCTTTGAAAGCCGCCGCGAGAAATTGATATGACTTGGCCCCGTCCGGCTCCAGTAAGGCCTGATAATACAACAGCGTTCCGTCGCGGCGGGTCGCCGTCGAGGCATCCGCAATCTCCCGGCGAGCTTCATCGATTTTCCCCTGTTTTATAAGATCGATGATTTCCGTGGCGGGCAGACTGCCTGATGCTATCAATAAGAACAGTGTCAGGAATATATGACGCATTTCAAATCACAAAACTGTCAACCGCCTTGCATGACGGGCAGAGCCACAATTTCGATTTCACCTTGTGACCGCATCTGGAACAATGGTACTGATGTTCGCTTAAATCTCGCTGTTCTTCGAGACGATTGATCAGATTATTAAGCTTTTTCTTTTCACCGGTGACAAGACAAATCTTGGCCAATTCGAGAACCGGTATATGCGATTCCGGATGCTCATCGATGGCGGTGTTCAGATGCTCGGCGGCGATATCGTGTTCACCCTTCTTGAAATGATAATCGGCCAGCGTCAACCGGGCATCGATATTTTTGGGCGACGATATCAGGATATCGTTGCAAACCGTTTCTATTTCGCCGAATCGTCCCAGATCGAATAAGACTTTCTTCAATCTGCCCAGCACATGATGCGATTCATTGGGAATCGTCTTGGTCATCTTGCGCCAGATATTGGCCGCATCCTCAAGCCGATTTTCCGCAAGGTAAGAATCGCCGATATAAATATAGGCAGGCGTACAGGCCGAATCGAGATTTATCGCCTCTTTGAAAATCAGGCGGGCCTTATGGTAATCCTTGTCCTCGAAATGCCTGATCCCCTGCAAAAACTTGTATATTGCCAGCCCCGCTTTCGACTTGCTTCCATCCAGACGTAATAACGTCTCCTTAACACCATAGGCCGCTTCCCAGTCGTTTTCCCTAGCATAGACATCAAGAAGTTTTTCCGCCGCCCAGCGGTCGCTGCCGTCACCCGAAAGAAGTTCCTTCAGAGCCGCTGATGCGGATTCATCATCATTGAGACTGATAAAATCCTCGACCATGGCTTTCAGTATACGCTGTTTTTCCTTGCCCGAAAGCCCATGCCTTAAAGTCAGGTCCTTATGGACCTGCAACGCCTTATCCGGCTTGCCGTATTTGCGGAGGATATTTCCGATCCTGATATAAGCATCGATATTTTCGCTGTCCTCGGCAATTACGTCACGAAACCGGCTGAAAGCATATTCCTCGTGACCGTCAAGCAAAGCCCGCAAACCTTCCATGTAAGCCGTCGGGTCCTTACTCTTCCTCTCCCTTTTATAACGGTCGTATAAGAAATAAAGCAGAATCAGGGCGATTACCGCCAGCAGAAAGATAATTATAATTGTGTCCATACTTTACTCCCGAAGGTCGCCCTTGCTGTTCAGCAAATCCTTTGACTCCTCGATCGGACGGTTCCGTAATGCCATCACCTCGGTCTGCAAGCCTTTGACAAGCTTGTTGCTCTCACGGATCTGGTTCGACTGCTTAAGATATACGGTGATAAACAGCAGCCATGAGACAACCGCGCCCAGAATAAATGCCCAGAATACGATAGTAATTACCGGAACATCCAATCTTTGAGTCCATATTAGATCGATATCGACCGCCTGATCCGGCCCGCTGTTATAAAGCGCGAATCCCACGATTATGGCTATTATAATCAGCACCAGGATTGACCTGAGTACCCACATACTTCCTCCTTGGAAGATATTGATTTAATTGTGGATAATAATAAAGATAACTCTTTGAGTCAACTAAATATGGCCGGATTCAGATCCGGCCGCATTCATTTATCTTTATCCGCCTTTTCGCCGGTAAACTTCAAACCGTTAAGCAGCTTGACATAATCTTCGAATTCGGTACTGAAATATTTATTTTCGCAAATCATATGAAATATATACAAGTTTTTGTCCTGCTTGGCAAAAAAGACCGCCCCGCCGTAAAAGTCGGTAATAATGTCGGGCGAGGTATTGCTTGTGGCGCTGGGAATCTGCTTTGTATACCGAAGCTCTCCCGTTATTAGAATCCCCTGAATATCACCGAATTGATACCTCGAATTCCGTTTTGGTTTAAAATCTCCAAAAAGAATCTCGCATAAATGCAATATATCCTTTTTCTGATCCGATTTAAAATTATCATTCAACAGTGAATCCACAAACATCTTGACCGACCAGCTTGTCGTATCTACATAGACCGTCACCTTGGGAGTTTTTGTATAACCGGGATCCTGGGCATACTCGATTGGAATATCGAATACTTTTTTGGTCAGATTCATCCGAGTCTGGCTCGTATTTTTTTTAATTGAAATATCCCAAACATCTTTAGATACCGCTAGGGAGAAATTATACATCTTATCGATATATACGCCATCTATGATCTCCCCCGCCTTGTCTTTCTTTTTTCGGGCACCGGCCGTACCGCATACCAGGGCCACCATTAATAACGCAATAACAAGCCTTTTCATATTTCCTCCTGCAATGATTATTTCTATCAACTATTTATAAATTATACAGTTAGTAGTCAAGATAATATTCAAAAAAGTGGTGCCTGCACTGAATATGAAGACATCAAAATCATAATCGGATAAGACTAAAAATCCGCCCTGACCGGCACCTTACTAATATTTTTTATATTGCTCAAAAAGCTGCCCCCACTCGGTGCGGGAAAACTTCCTGATAATCGACTTGCCGACAGTGGGATACCAGAGCCAGTCATGATATATATTGGAGGCCGCCGGGGCCCAGACCACCAAAGGCGAATGAAGGGCAATCTTTTCCAGAAAACGAAGAGCGCCCTTGCGAAGCATCTGATCACCCCAGATAACAAACGACTTCTTGGTGTGAAAATCAAAATTAATTTCTGAAATATCTATACCCAGAATCTCGATCTCATCCGGGTCCGCAACACCCAGTTCTTTTTCATGACACATTCTCAAATACGGGATTTTCATCGGATCAAATCCCATCAATTTGGCCGCAATCGCATCGATCGCCACCGAATCCGACGAGGCCAGAATGATATTCTTGGAATGCGGCGTCATCGTCCTCGGCCCGGCACCGTCGCCCGCAACCGTACCATCCATGACGGCAAATATCGACGGGTGCAGTTCCTTCTGCATGATCATCAGATCGACAAGGACCTCATGGATGTACTTATGGGCATAATGACGGACCTCTTTCAAAAGACCGCCGAAAGCATTCTTTATCGCGCCGGTCGTCGTCGAATGGCCGTGAGTCTTGACCGTCGGCAGGTGAATAATCTGCCTCCCCCTGAACATCTTTGGAATTTCAATGCCCTCCGGGAAAATCTGATCAAGCTTCATGAGCGGCTCTTTGAACTCATGAACCTCCCATTCCACTTCCGGGAGCGCCGTAAAACCAAGCCCGTATTTCTCGAGCACCGGCATCCACAGATTGTTCCGGGCGCCCTTATGCGGGTTGGTCACTACCGTCTTGTTTTCGATCGGGAGAAGATTTTCGCGCGGGAAACCATCTTCCACCAGGGTCTTGATCAGTCCCTCGACCTGCCAGGGCTGCGATGAACATGCCGGGAAATACTTCGTCCAGGAAAGATTCAGTTTTATCAGGGTCTCTTTGTTGAAATCAAGAATGGACCGGTAATCGACCAGCTCGAGAAGCCGGCGATAATCTTCCAGGATATTCCCGGAATTTGTCCTTAATACGGCAACTTTACTTCGCGACATTCGATTTTTATCTGCTACCTTCCAAATCCAATCGGCTTCCTTACAAGCCTTTTAATATAATCCTTTACGGTGGAAAAATCAAATGTCTGCAAAAGCATTTCCATTTTTCTTTCGATCGTATTTATGGAACCATACTGGCGGTATCTCTGAAACGCTGTCAACCCGTTTACCCTCGGCTGCTTTGTATCGATCTCCCAGGGATGGATGTAAATAACCGCCGGTCGATTGTTATCGTTCAGTTTGTAAATCATTTTTTTCGTGAACCAGAATGGCGAATGCCTTAAATAACCGCCGCCGCCGACTGGAAAATTCTTGCCCAGAATATTAATTGTAGAGGCCGGCACTTCATGAATATGTCTGCCGCTGGCAAGTTCCAATCTGACTATTTGCTTCGGCCCTCCGGGCTCTCCGTAAATATCATGCTTGATCGGGTAAACCGATGAATCATACAAAAAACCCATATCCGCCAGGACTTCCAGAGCCCATGGTATCTTTGAATTGATCGACCAGCTCGGAGCCCGATACCCCACCGGCACCACCCCGCAGGCTTCCGCGATGGTGCCGATCGCCCGCCGCGTGTCCTCCCGGAATTGTTCCTCCGTCAGAGCGTCAATGCGGCCGTGGCAGTAGCTGTGGCAGGCTATTTCATGCCCCATCGATGAAACATCATGAACCATGCCGGGATGTTTTTCGGCAATCCACCCCAGTACGAAAAAGGTCGCCCGGACATCATAGTAATCAAACAGTTCCAGAAGCCTGTTCGTACTCTTGACAACCCGTTCCGGGAGCTCGTCCCATTCCTCGAAGCGAATATTGTCCTTGAGATTCTCGACTACAAACCAATCCTCAAGATCGACCGTTAATATGTTCTTCATAGTTCCGGCAAATCCTTTCAGACAGATTGATTATTTCTTCTGGATAGGTTTATAATTGTAACCGTAGTAATCATAATTATAGTGATACGGCAATGTCTGATCAAGGTTGTTTATCACCACACCGGCTATTTTATCTTTTTGAGGTTCAAGCAGGTCCCTGGCTCTAGCGACAATATCCCGCTGAGTTGAGCCCGCCTTTATGACCAATATGGCGCCGTCAAGTTCCTCAAGCAAAATCATGGGGTCCATGACTGGAAGTAATGGCGGCGAATCTACCAGGATTAGATCATAATAAAACTTCATCTCCTCGATTATCCGATGAATCGCCGGACCGTTGAATAATTCCGATGGATTCGGCATTGTCTGACCCGCCGTAAGGAGATCAAGATTATCATTCGATGTTTTCTTGATCATATTTCGGGAAGCAACACCCTTGGCAAGAATATCCGAGATACCATTGGCAAGGGGCACCGAAAACAAGTTGTGAATCATGGGACGGCGCAGGTCAAAATCCATCAAAAGCGTCTTGCGGCTTTTGAAATAAGCCGAGGTCAGTGCCAGGTACGATGATATAACCGACTTTCCTTCCGACAACATGGCCGAGGTGACCAAAACAGCCTTTTTGGCTCCACCGCCGGGGATGCCGTTTAAATTATATAAAACGCGGCGAAACTCGGTCGATTCCGGAGATTCCGGATCGAAATAATCAATAAGCGAAAGATTCTTGTCCTTTTTGACCACAATCAACTCCTAAAAGGTGCTTTTGCCGACAATATCAGAGATCGCATCAGCCAACTTGACATTGTATTCTTTTGACATTTCCAG
>QNAH01000125.1 GCA_003641425.1 Candidatus Zixiibacteriota bacterium | reverse complement strand
TTCGTCTAATATCCCGAACAACCGATTCCGATGACACTTTTGGGCTCATTGCTAACTCCTTTGTTAATCATTAAAATACCAAAAGTATCTCCTAATTTAAACCATAAATCTGTCCAAGAGAATCTGACGCCGAACAGTAATAGTCTATTGGAGTCTAATCTCAGATATCGGTTTAAACTCAAAAAATGCGATTCTAATGCAGGTTTGAGCGGCCAGGATCGACTTTCTGAGGCAGGGGAGTATTCTGATATGGTCTGATGATTTTGATTGTGATCTTGGCCAATTTTAGATAATATAAATATGATGATTAAAGCAGCCATATATGCCAGGTATTCCTCAGATATGCAGCGTCCGCAGACTATTGAGGATCAGATTCGTGAATGCCGGAAATTTATCGATTCTCAGGGCTGGGTTGTCCGGGAAGAGCATATTTTCACTGATTATGCTGTAACGGGTTCCGACAATTACCGGGTGGGATATACTAATCTGAAAGATGCTGCCCAACGACAGGAGTTTCAATTTATTATCGTAGATGACCTTTCCCGACTCGGCCGGGATACGGCCGAATCGATTAAGACATTTTCTGAATTGACCTACTTGGGCATAAGCATAGTCGGCGTTTCCGATGGCATTGACACTTCAAAACCCATGGCCAAGATTCCATATTATTTCAAATCAATAATGAACGAAATGTTCCTTGATGATCTTCGGGAAAAGGTCTCCCGCGGAATGAGGGGGCAAGTCCTACGCAATTTCTCTGTCGGCGGTCGAGTCTTTGGATACAAGTATATTGAAATATTGGATCCTTCCGGGCAAAAGGGAAGACATGGCCACCCAAAGAGGTTTGGTGTCAAAATTGCAGTCGATGAAAACGAAGCTGAGGTTATCCGATCGATTTTTGATCTGAGAATCAAGGGGCATGGCTTAAAGGCGATTGCGATATATTTGAATGATAGAGGCATCGAATCTCCTCAATCCGACAATCCGAAAAGAAGCGGGAAAGGATTTGAGGATTATTGATCAGGCGGTTTGGGATGCCGTTCAATCAAAATTCAAAGAATATTCACCAAAATATAAACCGATTAATGGCAAGTTTACCGGGCATCAAGTTGCCGGTAACCGGGGGAAGTATCTTTTCTCCGGGCTGCTTAAATGCCATAAATGCGGGGGAAGCCTGATTGTCCAGACCTCGGGCGACTATTCAGTGTATATCTGTAATAACAATTGGTCCCGCGGTAATTCGGTCTGTTCCAATAGGGCAAGACTTAATAGGAAGTCAGTCGAGTCTTATCTAATTGAATCGCTCAAAAAGCGATTGTTGAACCCGGATGCGATTAATTTGATTTATGAAAGCCTGAATTCTGAAAACAGTCCTCTTTTGAATAAAGGCAAGTCAGGAATTAAGAATTCTCAGGGGCGATTGGATTCTGAACAGAAATCCCTTGATAACCTGCTTAAATTTGTCATGAATGGCGATACCTCGGATTCAATTCGAAAGCTGATCACAGAAAAAGAAAACAATATTGCCGATCTTAAACTTGAGATGGAAAAAAGAAAGTCAATTGCCTGTACCGACCTAAAGACACCCAGGAGTTGGATAATAGATAAGCTTCAAAATATGGTTTCGATATTAGATAATCAGACGAATAAAGCCCAAATTCTCCGCCAGGAGTTACGTGCATTAATAGTCGACAAGATTATCATTGATCCCACAAAAATCAAAAACGGCTGGAAAATAAAAGCGCTGGTAAAGGCGAGTCTGATCAATCAGTTACCTTTACCAGCGACCGTTTATAGCGGTACGGGGAATCGAACCCCGGTTTGAGGACTGAGAATCCCCCGTCCTGGACCACTAGACGATACCGCCATATCCTCAAATTCGACCCAATATAATATCTGTGTAACAATTGTCAAGAAATCTTGTTTCCGAAATAAAATCTGTTATATTGCCCAAAATCATAAATCCAGGAGGAATCATGGCCCCCAAAAAACCAAAGGAATTGAAATACACTGAACTCACTGCGGATATAAATCTCAAGAAATATAAGATCAGATCGTCCGAGGATGTCGAGCCCTGCACAAATATCATCAGCCAGGAACGAGCCATCAAAGCCATCAAACTCGGCCTTAAAGTCAAAAGCCGCGGCTACAATATCTTCGTTACCGGCCTGACCGGCACCGGCCGCTCGACCACCATCAAGAAACTCCTGGAAGATCTCGAGACCAATACCCCGGAACTCAACGACTACTGCTATGTCAATAATTTTAAAGATCCCGATCAGCCGATAGCCCTGGTGTTCAAGGCCGGCGAGGGCGGCGCGTTCAAGCGCTCGGTCGAGCTGATGATCAGCACACTCCGTAAATCGGTTCCCAAAATATTCAACAGCGAGGATTATAAAACACGGAGAAACCGGATCGCCGCCGATTTCGAGGGGCGCCAGAAAGCTCTCCTCCAGGATTTTGAGAAAAAAATGAACGAGGCCGGATTCGTGATGATGCAGTTCCAGGTCGGGGCCGGGGTCAGAAACGAACTCCAGCCGCTGGTCGATGGGGAACCGCAGTCGCTCGACAAACTCGACCGGCTGGTCAAGGAGGGCAAATTCCAGAAGGACCAGCTCGACGATATGGTCGCCAAACGAGAAAAACTCAGACGCGAAATGAGCATTGTCGAAGTCGAATCGAAAAAGATGCTGGAAAAACTCGATGCCGCCCTCGAAGAGCTCGACTCATCACAAATTGCTCCTCTTATCAAGAGTAAAATACAAGTTCTCAGGAAAAAATTTCCCGGCGAAAAAGTCGGCCAGTATCTCGATGATGTCGAAAAAGCATTGATCAGCGATCTCGACCGCTTTAAAGAGGCCCGCCCGAGACGCGGTGAGGAAGAGGCCCCCGCTTTCCGCAAAAAAGAACCATTCGAAGAATTCACGGTCAATCTCATCCTCGACAATTCCGAAACAAAAAAAGTTCCGGTCGTGGTCGAAAATGCTCCGGCCTACCGCAATATTTTCGGCACCCTCGAGCGCGTTGTCGACCGTTTCGGCTACTGGCGGACCGATTTCTCGAGAATCAATGCCGGATCACTGCTTCAGGCGGCCGGGGGCTACCTGATCATCAACGCCCTCGACCTGTTCACCGAGGCCGGCTCGTGGCAAGCCCTCAAACGATTCCTGATGAGCGGCGAGTTCTCGATCACAGGCTACGATCCCTTTTACATGATGGCCGGTTCGTCCCTGAAACCGGAGTCGATACCGATCGATGTCAAAGTGGTGCTGATCGGCGAACGACGCATTTACAGCATCCTTTACAGCCACGAAGAGGACTTCAAGAAAATATTCAAGATCAAGGCTGAGTTCGATCATGTCATGGAACTCAACGAGTACCACCTGAAAGACTACATCACCTTCGTCAAAAAAATTACGACCGACGAAAACCTGATACCGTTCGATACCGGCGCGCTCGAGGAAGTGGCCGGCTACGGTACCCGGCTGGCCGGACACAAGAACAAACTTTCGACCCAGTTCACCAATATCGCTGATATTATCCGTGAGGCCGGTTTCTGCGCCATGGATAAAAAGCGCAAGATGGTCAAACGCGAGGATGTCCGCGAGGCTATCGATGCCAAGCGCGAACGGGTCAGCCTGATCGAGGACAAGATACAAGAGATGTATGTCGAGAACATTTACATGGTCAAAACCTCCGGCAAAGCGGTCGGACAGATAAACGGCCTGGCGGTGTACAGCACCGGCGAACATTCTTTCGGCAAACCGTCGAAAATCACCGTACGCACCTCGGTCGGACGCGCCGGGGTGATTAACATCGAGCGCGAGTCCGACCTCTCCGGCCCGGTTCACAATAAAGGCGTGCTGGTCTTGTCCGGCTTTTTACGAGGCAAATTCGCCAAAAACAAACCGCTGGTGATGTCGGCCTCGATCTGTTTCGAGCAGTCATACGACGGTATCGACGGTGACTCGGCCTCATCGACGGAGATATATGGTATCCTCTCGGCGCTGGCCAACGTGCCGATCGACCAGGGAATCGCCGTCACCGGCTCGGTCAATCAGTACGGCGAGATACAGCCGTTCGGCGGTGTTAATTACAAAATCGAGGGCTTTTTCGATGTCTGCAAGGCCAAGAAGCTGACCGGCAAACAGGGCGTCATTATCCCCATTCAGAATGTCTCCGACCTCCAGCTCAAACCGGAGGTGGTCGAGGCGGTCAAGGCCGGCAAGTTCCACATTTACCCGGTCACCACCATCGAGCAGGGGATAGAGATACTGACCGGCAAACCGGCCGGCAAAGAGCTCAAAAAAGGCGGCTTCACCAAAGGAAGCATCTTCGATCTGGTCGACAAGGAGCTTGACCGCCTGGCGCGGCAGTTCAAATCCTCACAGGAAGATGAAAAGAAAAAAGACGACGACAATAACAGCGCCGACAAACCGAAACGGAAAAAGAAAAAATAAACCCGTAGGTCGAAATCCCCTGCCTGTGGCCCTTGGGCCGAAGGTCCTTCGCGAAGCGAAGGAGGTTTCGACATTTAGTTGTCTGAGAGATTTCTTATAGGGCAGGATCCACAGTTCCGCCCCGGTGGAACCAGCGATCCTGCCTGTTTAATAGAATAGTGTCAGGTCACAATTCCGACCGGAATCGGAATCAGGGCCTGACACGACATTAAAGCCAAAGAACGTCGTTGCGAGCGAAGTCCCGACGAAGACGGGACGAAGCGTGGCACAATCTCGCCCCTTTTACCACCAATATCCCCCCTTACAATCAAGACAAATCTTACCATGTATAAGGCAATTTATTCTTGATATTTTTTCTGTGCGCGGCAGATGTCCACATCTGCCCGTCCAAACTTTATCCTTGATATTTCCAGATTATACTAATATTTTATAAACATAGGTGGAATAAGACATCTTTGTAGGTGACTAAAATATATCCGGCTAAAATAATTTAACTTGACAGAGGCCTTTTTATAGGTGACCTACTTTTACTAACCAAAGGCTGGGCCATAGCCGGTGATTTTCACTATTTCCAGGCGGCACAAAGTGAAGACGATAAATATCTCGGCTTCGAGTTTGACTTTACCGTCACAACTTCGCAAATTAAAGGAGCCGAATTTGCGACCGGGATTTCGGCCTTTTTCCCGTCCGAAGTATATGGCGGCGTAGATAGTGATCACGGCCTATGGTGGTATGGGCAATTAATAGTAAACTTTAAGTCCAAATAAATTATACGCGGAGGTTGTCGTGCGAAATAATATAGTCATACTAATAGTTCTGGGGTTGCTCCTGATAACACCGGTAATGGCTGACACTACTGAAAGAGATGCAGGCAGTAAATGCGTGACCTGCCATAAACTCAAATCACCGGGATTATACATGCAATGGTCCGAAAGCAATCATGCTCAAAACGAAGTCTCATGTTATGATTGCCATCAGGCCAATGAAGGGGATGCCGATGCTTTCGAACACAACGGCGCACTAATAGCAACTCTGGTAACTCCTAACGATTGTGGTCAATGTCATGAAACTGAGGCGTCCGAAGCAGCGGCGTCGTATCATGCCACAGCCGGACAGATTCTCGATTCAAAGGACGCTTATCTGGCCCATGTCGTGGCCGGAGAACCGGCTGCCATAACGGGTTGTGAAAGCTGCCACGGGGCCAAAATCCAGATCGATTCTAATAGTCCCAATAAACTGCATCGCAAGAGCTGGCCGAATTCCGGGATAGGCCGGATTAATCCCGATGGTTCACTGGGATCCTGTAACGCCTGTCATACCCGGCACAATTTCTCGGCCGCTCAGGCTCGTCAACCGGAAGCCTGTTTCAAGTGTCACTTGGGACCGGATCACCCACAAAAGGAAGTCTTTGAAGAATCAAAACATGGCAATACCTACTACACCAATATCGACGAGATGAATCTGGACTCCGATTCCTGGGTGGTCGGGGAAGATTATTACGTTGCCCCCACCTGTGCCACCTGTCATATGTCCGCTACCAAGAAGCAGGCGGTCACACACGATGTCGGTGATCGCATCGGCTGGACATTGCGCCCGCCGGTTTCGAAGCATACCAAGGAATGGGAGGTCAAGCGAGCCAATATGATCGATGTCTGCAGTTCCTGTCACAGTCAAACCTTTGTCGATGGTCATTATTATCAGTTCGATGCCCTGGTGGAAGTTTATAATCAAAAATTCGCCATCCCGGCCACAGATATAATGAAAATTGTTCGAGACAAGGGCCTTTTGGAAAAACCGGCCAACTTTTCCAATAAGCTGGAATGGATTTACTGGGAACTCTGGCATCATGAAGGCCGCCGCGCTCGTCACGGGGCCGCTATGATGGGACCCGATTATACCTGGTGGCACGGCATGTACGAAGTGGCTCAGCACTTTTACTTCAAGCTCATTCCCGAGGCTCGCAAATATAACGATCCGGATGTCAATGCATATATCGATAACTTGATCACCAACGATCCCCTGCATGCCTGGGTTAATCAAAAAACCGATAAGCTCAAAACCGATATTCGTTCCGGAGATCTGCAGGAATTGTATCAGAAATTTTATGAATAGAGTTAGTAGGTTACCTATAAAAAGGCCATAGTCCTGGTAGGTCGAAACCCCCGTCTTCGATCCTGCAAAGGATCGAAGATGCCGAGCAAAGCAAGGCAGGTTTCGACATCTTAATCCTCATTCCCCATAATCTCCTGCAATCTCGACGACACCCCAATCACCCGTATAATAACCTTCATCTGAATATCTCCCGAATGATGACAACACCCAATCACGCGGCTTTTTGCTATAAGGCTGTCCCGGAGACAAAAGCAACGTGATTGCCGCGTCGCTAATCCTCGCTTGGTAGCTCGGGCTCGCTTCTCGCAACGACGTTTGTATTACCTCGTCCGCAAAATCGTTACAGATTCAGTGATGATCGGAATCAGGGACTCTTATATGGAGGGTGTAGTGTACCCGGAGGTTAATTAATTATGGCATCTATTGCGAAATATATGACGGTTTTAGCAGGCCGGGATAAGTCGCTGTGTGGGTGTGTGTTGCGGCGGAAGGTGGGTCGCTTTCGTAAGTCATTGATTGACATAGGGATGCAACGGTCGTGTATCCCCATGAAAGACATGGAATTACACGAAAGTGCATCAAAAAGTGAGAAAACGAAGCCATTTTTAACACACTACCATTTTCCGGCTGACATAACTTTTTGGGAAATAAAATAACAGAATCACCCGTTCATATCCGGGTATGTCACCTTGCGGCTGTAGAAGAGATCGTCGCCCCAGACCGATATCTGCCGGGCGAACGCCGATCGTTTGATACCGGCGCGGGCCAGATTATGCACCAGCGCCTGCGGGTGACTGTACGGGCAAACCTTCATGCACAACCCGCAGTCGGTGCCGATCATCCGCCAGTAGTGCAGACATTTTTCGATATCAAGCGGCCATTTCATCACCCCGCGGACATCGGTCTTGCCGCCGCGCGGTATCGCCCCCGACGGGCAATTCCTGGCACATTTGAGACATTTCGCGCAGAAATCCTGAACCCCGAATTCGATCGGGTGATCGGTAACAAGGGGGATGTCGGTGGTCACCGCCCCAAGCCGGACCCGCGCGCCCAGCTCCGGCGAGATAAGGTAGCCCATACGTCCCAGCTCGCCCAGCCCGGCATCATGCGCCACCGGCGGCATCATGATCTGGTAATTGCTCCCGGCTATATGCGCCCGCGCCGGCCA
>QNAH01000124.1 GCA_003641425.1 Candidatus Zixiibacteriota bacterium | reverse complement strand
GATAAGTTTCCTTGGCAAATTTGACGACCTCCTCACCTGATACACGAGGCATTTTCATATCCGTTATAATCAGATCATACCTGTCCGTTTTCAGCTTTTCGATAGCTTCATCGCCATCGGCTGCTTTAACGACGTTGAAATCCTCGAGGACATCCGCAAGAAATTCGCGCATGACCTGTTCATCATCAACGACCAGAATATTTTTTGTTGCTGTGTCCTGCATATTACTATTTAGAAAAATACCTTTTATTTATTTGTCGGACGGACAGGGCGTTTTCTCCACCGGAATTATGACAGTAAATGTTGTGCCTTCACCCAGTGTCGATTTTACTTTAATCTCCCCGCCGTGTTCCTTGATAATTCCATAACTTACTGACAACCCCAGGCCGGTTCCTTTGCCGACATCTTTGGTGGTAAAGAACGGTTCGAATATCTTCTTCAGATGTTCTTCGCTGATACCGCGTCCGGCATCGGCAAAAGCAATTTCCACGGCGCCGGGGAATTCTCCCAGCGGCGGCGCGAAACGGCTGGTCAATACGATTTCATTTCCGGATTCGGAGGCATGCATGGCATTTATTATAATATTGGTAAATACCTGCTGTAACTGGCTGGGATTTCCCTTGATGATGGGAATGCCCGAATCAAGATTCTTGACCAGCGTGATCTGGTTCATCATCAACTGATGCTCAACAAATGTAAGAGTATCTTCAATTACCGCATTGACATTGACATTGTCGAACTCGACTGTCTGCGATGTTCTCGAGAATTTGAGCAGATTCTGCACAATTGACTTGCATCGCCGCGATTGAGTTTCGATGTCGCAGAGATAACGTTTGTATGATTTAATATCTTTATCAGTCATGTTTTCCGCATTTTTATTCTGGATTTTTTCCAGGGTGAACTGGGCATAACCAAGAATGCCGCCGAGCGGATTGTTTAACTCATGGGCAACGCCAGCCGCCAACTGTCCGATGGCGACCATTTTTTCCGACTGTATCAACTGCGTCTGGGCCTCTTCGAGTTCCTCCGTCCGTTCGATTATCTTTTCTTCCAGATTGCGGTTGTATTCCTCGATTTCATCCTGCGATTTTTTCAGGGATTCGATCATCCGATTGAACGAATTGGCCAGCAGACCGATTTCATCGTTGCGGTCGATATCGACGCTCTTGGTCAGATCGCCCTTGGATATCTGGTCGGTCACCCTGACCAGCGATTCGATGGGTCGTATAATGATCCGTACAAAAGCCGTCATTATAATAATGGCCGATAGAACAACTACGAATGTGAGCAGAATCGAAGCCGTCTGAGATTTGGTCACCTCCCGATTAAGATTCGAGAAGGTAAGTCCGACTCTGACTTCACCTATTACCTCGCGGATATAAGTGTCTTCACGGGATGAGTAATCGGAAACCACTCCCAGATTCTCACGCGAGATTGACTGGCGAACCGTTTCGACCGGGTATGTCAGTTCCATGAATTCGGTTCCGTCCGAGGCCCTGTAAAAAGTTTTACCAAATTTATCTGCTTTTACTTCCGGTTCCGTAGTTTCGTCTGTGACTTTAGCATTGTTGTAAATATTGCTGCCGGTTTGGGCAAGAACACGGCCATCAGCGGCCAGAATCCTGACATATATAATGTCATTGGCACGGGCCACACCCTTGATCAGGTTATCGAGTTCAATGGTGGATTCAAGAATAACACCATACTCGGCATTATACGCCAGGTTGTCGACCAGCGCCTGTCCGCGTTTCTCGAGTTCGGTGCGGTAGATATCGTTTTGCCTGTTGATCAGATAACCGCTGATAATCAACATGCTGGCTACGATCACAAGGGATACGACCACAACAAACCGTTCCGTCAGGCCAAATTGCTTTAATGATCCAAAGAGGCTCATCGGTACACCTCCTTGGCTACGGCCATCAGGTCATCGGGAATATTCACCGCAATATGTTTGGCGGTCTTTTCATTATAGTGGAACCATATGATAGTAGGTACGGCCACTGATATTGAGGCTGGATCTTTCCCGTTCAACACCTCACAGGCTATTTTACCGGCCTGCCGCCCGATGTCTTTGTAGTCATATTCAAGCCCGAAAAGAGCTCCGGATTCCACCAGATTTCCAGAAAAGCCCATGAAAGGCTTGGCGTTTCTAAGCGTGTTAAGTAAAATAAAACGGGTCGAACGAGGAGAATATATTTTTCCGTCGGCCACCGACCAGTAACCATCCACAATGGCATTCAGGCTGTCAAGTGCATGGGGGATATCTTTTTCCGAGAAAATTTTTACGGCATAAAGTTCCAGTCCGGCATGCCGGGCAAGAATCTGTGCCGGTGTTATAAGATTTTGCGTTTCATCGGTATAGAGAACACCGATTTTCTTAATCGAAGTGATTACTTTTTTAAAATAGTTGAACTGGATATCCGGCGGGATGTCGAGCGATGCACCCGTTATATTACCGCCGGGATGTTTAAGCGATTCAACAAAATCAGACGTTTCCGGATTCAATACTGCCGAAAATATGATCGGCCTGTCTTTAACGCGATCCGACACGATTTTGGTTGCAAATGAACCGACTGTCAAAAAGAGTTTTGGATCACTACTGACGGCATCGCTGATCTGGATTTCTATCTGCGCCTGATCCGAGGTCAGCAAATATTCGCTGAATTCGGCCTCATTGTACATGCGGTTTATTGTACTTTTTATACCTCGAATTGTCCGCATTGTCGATTTAAGACTGTCCGAGTAAACAATGGCCAGCTTTATCGGTGCGGCGAAGGCATCGGCGCAAAAGGCCAGAACGGCGATGCCTAAATATAATAGTAGAGCTGTTTTTCTATAATATGACTTCAATGTCCGCTTTCCTCAGACCTAGACTGGATATTTTCATTGCATATTCCACTTCGTCCCTGACTCCAAAATGAAGTATATTTCAATTTTCTATATCGGGTTATTGCATAAAAACTTCACGCCTGCCGATAAAATAAATACTGAATTTTTGGCGAAACCGGTTATGCCGGAGCCGTTTCGGAAAACAGGCCGTAAATAAATTTTCTTTTATAAATATGGTTAAATATTCGCGATGAAAGTCGATAATTAGGAGTAGAAACCAGAATATTCTGGTCAGGCAAATAATATGTCATTAAAGAACGCAACCATGAAAACAAAAGAAAACGTTAGCGATAGCAATCGTTTGCAGGGAGGGTTCATCTTGAATACTCATAATCGCGCACTGCAATTGTGTACGGTTGCAATATTATTACTTGTATTGCTACCCGTACCGCTGTCGGCCGGAACAACCGGTAAAATAGCCGGTATCGTCGAGGATGATAAAACGGGGGATCCCATACCCGGGGCTACTATCAGAATTATCGGTACCGATCTGGCAACCCAGACCGATATGGATGGTGAGTACTTCATCATCAATCTTCCGGCCGGAACCTATTCCGTCGCAGTTTCGACAATAGGTTTCCAGACAATTGAAAAGCAAAATGTCAGAGTCCTTATGGATTTGACGACACCTGTTGATTTTACGCTGGAACAGGTAGAGGTGCCTCTGAAAAGACAGGTTTGGGTTTATGCCGAACGGCCGCCGATTCAAAAAGATTTGACGGCATCACGCACCATCATGACAGCCGATCGACTCAATTATACACCCAATAATCTGTCGGTCCAGAGTGTTATCTCGAATATGGCCGGAACCATTGTCGATCATAACAACAGTCTGCACGTTCGGGGCGGACGAGCCGGAACCGTCACTTATCTATATGACGGATTTTCGGTCCAGGATCCATTTGCCGGCAATTCCGGTATCAGGATTATGCCCGATGCCCTGGAAGAGATAAACCTGACATCGGGCGGTTTCCCGGCCGAGTACGGTGAGGCCCTGTCCGGTATTATCAATGTCGTGACCCGTGAAGGTACAATAGATTATCACGGCAAAATCAAATTTTATGACGGCTACAGTCATAAATATGATGTCAATACGGCCGAATACGGCGATCTGGAACGGACCGATAATAATGCCGTCAGCTACAATTTTTCCGGTCCGCTGCCGCGTTTTTTAAGCCGACGGTCGACCTTCTTCCTGGCCGGTGAATACCATCGCAATGAAGGGTATCTGCCGCATAATGAGCTGGAACAGTTCACCCAGGCCGGTAAATTCAATTTCCAGCCGACCCCGAATCTTAAACTGACGGCCATCGGAAGCTATTACCGCGGCGAGACCCAGGTTTACGACCATCGCGATGTCAACGACCTGTCATACGATTTCAACCTGGACGGTCTGGGTATCACCAAGTCGAAGGCATATTTATACGGTATGAAAGGCAACTATAATTTAAGTGATAGATCCATTATGGGATTTGCATATAATCATTTTTATACCGAGACGAAACGCGCCCCCGAACACCTCTTTGATACCTACTGGTCGGATTGGCCCGGATATTCCGAAAACGCCGACGGTGTATATAATGGTACTATTCAGGATAATAACTATCAGCTGGCGCAGGAATACTATCACACGGGGTTTACCTATGATGATGACTTCCTGCCCGTCTATCACAAGCGTTACACGGGATATGACGCGGCCTCGATGAAATTCACCAGTCAGGTGAACAAGTTCCACCAGCTCCGTATAGGAGCCGAATACCGCGACTATGAGATTTTCTGGGATGAAAAACAGTTCTTCAACGCCTCTCCATACGGCGAGAAATACAAACAATCACCTCTGTATGCGATGGCCTTTGTTCAGGATAAATTGGAATTCCGCGATTTTATAATCAACGCCGGACTCAGATGGGATTATCTCAATTCCGAGGTCGAGTACTGGCCCGATGTCATGGATACCGATGAACCTATGGTCAAATCGGAACCCCAGTCGCAGATTTCCCCGCGGCTTGGTGTTTCGCATCCGATTTCCGATCATTCGGTGATCCGCTTCAACTACGGGTATTTCTTCCAGGTTCCCAATTATATTTATATGTATACCAATCTGGACGGCAATCTTAATTCCGGTCTTCCACTGGTCGGAAACCCGGCGCTCAAGGCCGAGAAGACAATTGCCTATGAACTCGGCCTGAATCACATGGTCAATGAGGATATCCGTCTCGATGTCACCGTGTATTTCAAGGATATCAAAAACCTTATCGCGACCACCGAAATCGGTGTTGTCGGCGGCAGCCCGGTCACCCAGTTTGTCAATGAAGACTATGGATCGGTCAAGGGTATTGATATCACGGTCGAGAAGATTGCCCGCGGATTTCTCTCGGGATCCCTGGTGTATTCATACATGCAGGCCATGGGTAATTCATCCTCGGCCTACGATGGATATTACAATTATATAGCCAACACCACTGATACGGTCAAACCGGTGCAGGAATATCCGCTTGATTTCGATCAGCGCCATACCGCTACGGTGACCATGGATTACCGCGTCCCACGCGGTTGGAGAGGAAAATTCATGGGTGTTACGATTCCCGGAGACTGGGGGGTGAATACTATTGCGCACTACGGTTCGGGCCTGCCATACACACTCACCGATATCAACGGTGTTCGTTACGGCAGTATCAACGAAGGTCGTATGCCTTCGACATTCTCGATCGATATGCGCTTTAACAAAAACATCCATATACGCAACAGCGGGAATTATTTCACCTTCTTTATCGAAGTGGAAAACCTGCTTGACCACCGTAATGTGGTCAATGTGTATACCAATACCGGTCGTGCCGATGACGACGGCCGGATATATACCGACACCTCCGATCCGGATGGTGACGGACCTCTGACAGCTGAAGATGTAAATAGATATTATCATTTGTTATCTAACGATCCTCAGAATTATTCCTCTCCGCGTCAGGTGCGGTTAGGATTCGAATTCAACTTCTGATGAGGTGCACTTATGGAAAGGAAAACAAGATATCTTAAATACACCGGCCTGGCAGTGATCGTCATTCTGGTTCTGCTGTCAGGCAATCTGTGGTCTAAGAATCTGGAGCAGGCCGCCCCGCCGATGGACAGGATCACGCAGATCATTCATGACAAGGGAAACATTGTTACCACGGTCGATAACTGGGGTTATATCGGCGGTTACAGTTATCCCTACGATCTACCGTCGGGGGAATGGCCGCGAAACTCAGGCCATGATTATATCGGTGAAATGAAATTCTGGATGGGAGCGGTGACACCCGATGGCGATACCATTGTCGCCGATTCCGATGAAGATTTTCTGCCCCTGGCCGATCTGGTCAGCGGAGTGGAATCGTTTACAATAAGATTGTCAACCGACACTTCGACCTATGATTACGATCAAGAGGATACGACCGGTCTCGGTATTGGCAATCCGGCCTATGGCTGGCGCGTTTACGACAGCACCGGCTCTCTGGTTTATAATCAGGTCTATAACCCGCTGGACGATACTTTTTATCCGGCCGGTCCCACCGGAATGCAGCAGTCTTTCTGCCGCTTCTCCGACGAGAATGGTGCCACCAGCCTGGGACTGGTCATCTCACAGACAATCTGCCAGTGGAATTATTGCTATAATGAAGATTTGCTCTTCGTTATTCTTGAAATCACCAATACCTCGGATGTTGATTACTCCGATTTCGCCTTTGCGATCTACAGCGATATCGATGTCGGCGGCCCCGATGGTACCGGTGAAAACGGTCGTCTGGGTGACCTGGTGGCTTCTGATCTGGACGAGAATCTGGCCTGGACCTATGATGAAGACGGGTATGATCCGGGCTGGGGTCCACTGGTTAGAACCGGCATCATGGGCACCAAATATCTCGAAACCCCGGATGGTATCGGGATGACCGCGTTTCGTACCGGACAGTGGGAAATGATCCCCGATAACGATGCCGGCCGCTACGAACTGATCAATTCCACCGACTTTGATACCTCTCTGCCGCCAGCCGATCAATACTACCTGCAGTGTACCAGAGGTATTAATCTTACTGCCGGGAAAACCGTCCGCGTCGTCTATGCCATTATTGCCGGACAGGATGAAGAAGAGTTCTACAGCAACGCATCCACCGCGCAGGTACTGTACGACAGTCATTTTATCGGACCGCAGCCGCCGGCCGTGCCGACTCTTAACGCCCGAGTCAGCGACAAAAAAGTATACCTGAGCTGGGGCGATACCTCGGAAGTCGATATTGACCCGATGAGCGGAGTCGTTGATTTCCGCGGATATAAACTATATAAATCGACCAATCAGGGTTACACCTGGGGATTCGAAAGCTCGTCATCGGCAAACTCCTGTCTCGATGTCGACTACATCCCTCTGGCCGCATTCCAGGTCGAAACCCCAGGCGAACCTATTGCGCACAGCGTTGTCGACAGCGGCCTTACCAACGGTATGGAATACTGGTACTGCCTGGTGGCCTACGACGCTGGTGATACTTCGGTTCCGATAACATCACTTCAGAATGGATTCGGAAAACCGGGGAGCGATCCCAATGTGGTCAAGGTGATACCTCGTTCCGATCCGGCCGGTTATTATGACGCCTTCTCGACCATCGAACATATCAATGTCGGGACATCGGCACTCTCCGACGGCGTTCTGTACCCCATTATTTTCGATGAAACCGAGATAATCGGCGACGAATACAGTGTCATTTTCACCGAGAGCGACGAAGTGACTTACTGGCATATGATTCGTGTCGACGAAATAACCGGTGATACTGTCTTCGTTCTCGAGAACCAGACATTGCAGGATGCCGATCCCAACATGTACGATGTGGCCGAGGG
>QNAH01000123.1 GCA_003641425.1 Candidatus Zixiibacteriota bacterium | reverse complement strand
TCGCCGGATGCCTGTGAAGCCTCGCTCCAGTTCTGGGCGGTGATCTCGACCAGCGAGTAACGGATGTCGTAGCTTGCGGCGGTACCGGATGAGCCGTCGTCACCCGATGCGGTCCATGTCAATTTAACCTCCCCGTTGTTGTCCCCCGGTTCGGCATCAAGATCGGCCACCGGATCGGGGATGGTGGTATCGCGGGTGGTGAAATTCCATGCCGTGCTCATTGCGCTCCAGCCGCAATCGTTGCCGGCGCTAACGCGCCAGTAGTAAGTGACACCGTCATCGAGCCCCGACGGACTGTAGGTCGTCCCGGACATAGTCTGATCGACTATCGGGCTGGCAAAATCCGAGGTGTCATCGACCTGCAGACGGTAATTTGTGGCGTCGCCGACACTCGACCAGCTTATTGTCACCGGAAGGACAAGATTGTCGGCACCGTTGCCCGGTGCGGAGGCCGCCGGCGCATTTGGCGTCTGGCAATCGACGCTGAAATTCCTGACCAAGCTCCAGTCGCCCCACCCGACATCATTGTGGGCGCGGACACGCCAGTAATAAGTTTCGCCGTCCTGCAAATCGGCGACATCACAGTTGGTCGCGGTCATACTCGAATCACATACCGGCGCTGAAAAGGCAATAGTACTGTCGATCTGAAGTTCGTACAGATCGGCCCCGGCGGCATCACCCCAATCGGTATAAACCGGCTGGCTTAAACCGGTGGCGCCGTCATCAGGGCTGACCAGAAGCGGCGCGGGCGGCACGGTCGGCTCGGCCTGTGTGGTACCATTTGCAATATTAGAGATACCCGACCAGTTGGGGACCTCGTCAGCGGTTTTAATGGCGAAGTAGTAAGTCTGCTCGGGATCGAGCCCGGTCACAGTAAAAGTCTCGGTTGCGCCGGCCGCCTGCGGAGACGATTCCCCGCTGATCTGGATGGCGGCATCCCAGTTCGAGACAACGCTCGAGGATGTCGAATATCGAATATCGTATTCGGCGGCGGTGCCGGTGGCGCCGTCATCGCCCGGTGCAGTCCACTGAAGATCGATACTTCCGATGGTTGAATTCAGCGTGGTCAGGTCGGCGATTGCGGCCGGCGGAATGGTCTCAGGCTCGGTCGATTTTGCCACCACATTCGAGAGCGACGACCAGTTAAGGACCTCATCAGCCGCCTTGATTGCAAAGTAATAGGTTGTCGATGGTTCCAGCCCGGTCACATCGAAGGATTCCTGTGATCCGGCCGGTTGCGGTACCGGGACACCGGAGACCACGGTGGCAGAACCCCAATTGGCTTCGGTGATCGGATTCAGGGAATATCTGATATCATACTGTGATGCGGTACCGTTGTTGCCGTCATCACCCGGCGCCGTCCAATTCAGGGTAACCGAATTGGATGTAGCTTCGGATGCCATCAAAGGCCCCTGCGCGGCAGAAACCGGTCCGGCAAGAGCGAGGTATGCAGCAAAAACAAAGGCGGCAAAAATAGGCCGCAGTAGTCCGCTTGATTTAGTCACAATTAACCCCTTCAAATAACAATTTCTTCTCAAATAGTCCTGAGCATTTGCAGTTCGGCCTTTTTGTAACTACAAATTATGTGCCTGTCTGAGGTTGAACTGTAATCTGTTAACAAGCAGAGAGATACGCATACACAACAACATCATTGCGCAGATGCTGATCTCATTAGCAGTATAAATAATGGACACTGATTATATTCTGGACATCGGAAGAGCTCAATGATAAATATTGAGCAATTTACTCTTATTCTCACGGGTATATGATAAATACCGGCATTTATGATGGCTTAAAACTCAACAAAATTGTATATTTAATCGTCTATTGGAAAATTCCGATTATATAAATAAGGAGGAGACTATCATGAGGATTTTCAAAATCTTACTGCCGCTTCTTATTATCAGTATGATACAATCGCAGTGTTCCTTACGCGGAACAGATTCGGATGATCAGTCAGAGAAAAAAAATTTTACCGGGGCCGAAAAAAAGCTGGCTCAATCCGGAAATGAGTTTGCCTTTAAATTATTCCAGGGTATAAACAATGAGGGCCCCAACTCGAATATTTTCATCTCTCCCCTGTCGGTGTCATACGCCCTGGGGATGGCCTACAACGGTGCGGCCGGTGAAACCCGGGAAGCGATTCAAAACACGCTTGAGTTGTCCGGTCTGAGTCTCGAGGAAATCAACATATCGTATAAGGGATTGATGAATTATCTGACCGGGTGCGACGAAAAGCTTGAAGTAAGTATCGCAAATTCGATCTGGAGCCGGAACGGTGTGAAACTTAAAGATGAGTTTGTCGGGTTGAACACCGATTATTTCGATGCCACAGTCACATCGCTTGACTTTTCCAGTCCCGACGCCGCGGAGATAATCAATAACTGGGTTGATGATAATACCAACGGCAAAATAGCGCAGATTGTCCAGCCGCCAATCGATCCGGCCATGATGTTATTCCTGATTAATGCAGTTTACTTTAAGGGTACGTGGACCTACCAGTTCGATCCGAATGAGACCAGGGACGAGATATTTTATGCCGGCAATCCTCCCTATAAGACATACCCGTTTATGGCCCAGAAGGTGGAAATACCATATTTTGCCAATACGACATTTCATGCCGTGGATATTCCCTACGGAGACGGACTTTACTGCATGGCCGTGCTGGTTCCGATATCAGGCAGTATCGATGATTTAGCTGAGCTGTGTACTTCCGACAACTGGGATATCTGGATGGATAGCTTTGTCGAGCAAGAGGTCAACCTGTTTTTGCCGAAATTCAAGCTGGAACTGGCTTATAAATTGAATGATGTTCTAATCTCTCTGGGGATGGGTGCTGCCTTTAACGGCGCCCTTGCCGATTTCAGCAATATTACCGAAACGATTGGCTTATATATTTCCAAAGTGAAGCACATAACTTTTGTGGAAGTCAACGAAGAAGGTACCGAAGCGGCCGCGGTTACCAGTATTGAGATGTGCGGTTCAACCGGGGAGGAGCCTCTGGAGATCTTTTTCAGGGCCGACAGACCGTTTTTATTCGTTATTCACGAAACTGAATCGAACAGTATATTATTTATGGGCAAGGTGATGCAGCCGACGCAGTGAGAAAATTCAGGTTGTAAATACAGCCGGGACATTGAATCCCGGCTTTTTTATGTTCGACACTTTGTTTTGATGAAAATTACCGTTATATTGGTTTTCATTTGGCGGAATGAAGCGCAATGCTCAATGCTGAACAAATAAGAAAAGCGGCCCTTGACATGGGCGCCGATGCAGTCGGGATCGCCGAGGTGCATTCGGTACAGAACACGCATCATTTTCTAAAATGGCTCGGCGACGGTTATGCTGGCGATATGACTTATCTGGCGCGCTATATGGATGAACGTTTCGATCCGGGGAAGCTTCTTCCCGGCGCCCGCTCGATAATCGTCCTCGGGCTGAATTATTATCCTGCTTCGGGTGATCTGAACAAAATGAAAGGACCATACAAAGTCGCCCGTTATGCGTGGGGTGAGGATTATCATATTATCCTGCGCCGCAGGCTCAGACGCCTTAGAGGTGCATTGAAAAAAACGGTTCCGGAGCTCAAAGGGCGGATATGTGTCGACACTGCGCCCTTTATGGATAAGTACTGGGCACAGACGGCCGGGCTGGGCTGGCAGGGCAAGCACAGTAATCTTGTTTCGAGGCGATTCGGAAACTGGCTGTTGATCGGAAGCCTGGTGATTGATATCGAAGTCGATAAATATGATCGACCGCATACTGATCATTGCGGCACATGCACCGCCTGTATCGATGCCTGCCCGACCGGCGCTATCGAGAAACCGTACCTGGTTAATGCCACCCGGTGTATCAGCTACTGGACCATCGAATCGAAGGCATCGGAAATACCGGATGATATCGCTGGTTCAATGAATTACTGGGTGTTCGGATGTGATATCTGTATTGAGGTCTGTCCATTTAACCGGTTTCAAAAAGAACGCAGGGAGAAAAATTCCGCTCGTCTTGATAGTGTGAAACTTCTCGAAACCGGAAAAATCGTCAAAACACCGGAGAAAAAATTCGCAGAGGTATTCCGGGCCAGCCCGATCAACCGTCCCAAGCTTGCCGGGATCAAACGGAATATCGCCGCGGCCGGCTGATCGGATTAAATCCAGCCGTTTTATATTGACAATCATCACCCGCCGCCAGAAACTGAGATAATGGGTCCCGGGCCGGTATAATTATTTATTATGGGGAAATATTCCGTATTACATCTACAGGCATTATTAATCAATTGATATCGTTTATATCGTTGTTTTTTGCAATTGGGAAAATCCAATCGGTAAAGACCCGGGGACAGGAAAAAGGAAAATGTGTGAGGTCCTGGATCCTTTTTACCCCCGGGTTCTTTACCGTTTTTATTTGATAGCATAATCCCGAATGAACCGGAAACCAGCAAAAAAGGCGGGAAAATTCCCGCCCCTTTCTCATAGAAGATATCATACTCAATTTATTATATTAAACAGGCGGTTCCAGCGCACACGTTGTGGAAAATGAGCGACATTATACAGGAATAATCTCGGAACGGAAAGCGGATCGCTTATAGAAATTTCAGGCGATTTTTCATCCGGTCTCCATGACCAGTGAATAAACATGGCCTCACCCAGGATCAGGTCTTTATGCACCGGTCCCCAGAAGCGTGAATCGTAAGAGTTATCGCGGTTATCCCCCATCATAAAATAGCAATCGCGGGGCACCACCTTGGGACCGTAGTTATCCCGCGTATCTTCACCGCCTGGCGGCCGAGACACTACGGGGCGGGTGAATTTGGACATTTCGGGATTGGGGAAGACTTTGCCGTCGACATACAGGATTTTATCTTTTATCTCGACTGTCTGGCCGCCGACCGCAACACAGCGTTTGATGTAATTTGTGACACCATCGCCGGGCCATTTGAAAATGACCACATCACCGGGCTGAGGGTCCCTGAAAGCGGGCAACTGCCAGTTAACCACCGGCAGTCTGGCGCCGTATTTGAATTTGTTGGCTATCAGGAAATCGCCCACCAGCAGTGTGTCTTCCATCGATGCCGACGGGATTTTGTAGGCCTCGACGATCGAGGTTTTGATAATTACCGCCAAAACTATGGCAATAAGGAATGATTTAACATTTTCCCAGATTATGTCAAACGCGCTTTTCGGCATCGAAACCTCTCATTTTATTTTTATACACTCAAATTAACGAGTTATATCATTAAAAGTTACAAAGACTATCAAAATCAGCATAAAGGCCAAACCGACCTGCTGGGCGATCAACCGGGCCTTGATCGAAACCGGAGAGCCTTTTAATTTCTCGATTCCCAGGAAGACCATGTGCCCGCCGTCAAGAACCGGGATCGGCAGGATATTCAAGACAGCCAGATTGACTGAGAGCAGGGCCATGAATTCGAGAAGGACACCAAAACCTGACTTTGCCGTTTTTCCGGCCAGCTGGCTGATAAAAATGGGACCGCCGATTCCGCTGGCATCAATGGTGCGGTTGATCAACCCCCATACAAAACCAAAGACCATTTTAACATAAAAGACCGATTGTTCGATCCCGGTGGTAAAGGCATCGAAGACATTCATTCGTTCATAAATGGCCCGCGGATTAATGCCTATCAGACCGACCTGGACAGAGTCTTTGGGACCGGTAAAGGTCCATCCTGATTGTGTAACTAGGGTGCTGGTCAATTTACTTCCGTCCCGATCCCAGGTGATGGTGATTGGTTTTTCGACTTTCGGGTATATGATTTCTTCGGCCATCTGGCGAAACGATTCGATGGTTATGCCGTCGATTTCGATTATCCGGTCACCGGGGAGCATCCCGGCTTTGGCTGCCGGCGAATCTTCCTGAACCTCGTTTATGACAACCATGTTATCGACGACTTGGCCGCGAATGGCATAAACGCCGGTCAGGACGCCGATAGCCAGGATAAAATTCATGAAGGGTCCTGCAAAAATCACAAGGAATCTTTTCCAGACCGGTTTTGACATAAATTCCCACGGTTCCCCTTTGGCTTCCTCATCGGGATTTTCCCCGGCCATTTTGACATAGCCACCCAGGGGAATCAATCCGATGG
Source organism: Candidatus Zixiibacteriota bacterium (assembly GCA_003641425.1). Classification (GTDB taxonomy): domain Bacteria; phylum Zixibacteria; class MSB-5A5; order GN15; family PGXB01; genus PGXB01. The sequence goes on along the minus strand of QNAH01000123.1, from coordinate 1,692 downwards.
CATATTCGGTGTCGCCGTATTTTTTCGATAAAATTGTCGGCGGGAAGCCAAGCGAGAATTTATCGACCCTGATGCCTGATTTTTTGGCCACCAGGAAATGACCCAGCTCGTGGAAAAATATCAGGACACCCAAAACAAATATTGTTGCCAGTATAGTAATCAAACCTTCACCTCATTATTTCGCGGGCCGTTATCCGGGCCCATCGATCGGCCGCCAGTATTTCTTCAAGTGACGGCCCTTCAACGGAATTATGTTTTTCTACGGTATTTATAATAATATCGGGTATTGATCGAAAATCAATAGTCTCCTTTAAAAACGCTTCGACTGCAATTTCATTTGCCGCATTATATACGGCTGCGGCAGTCCCCCCTGTTTCGGCGATTTGAAATGCCATTTTCAATAAAACAAATTTCTCAAAATCGGGTTTATAGAAATTCAGTTCTCCTATTTCTGTCAAATCTATATAACCGTAATCGCCGGCGATTCGTTCAGGAAAAAATAAGGCGTATGCGATTGGAAGCCTCATATCGGGGCTGGAAAGTTGGGCGATGATCGAGGAGTCGATAAATTCGACCATGGAATGAATGATAGATTGGGGATGGATGACCACCTCGATTTTGTCCACCGGTACCCTGAAAAGATGCATGGCTTCGAGAATTTCCAGTCCTTTATTCATCATGGTAGCCGAATCGACGGTTATTTTCGGGCCCATATTCCAGGTGGGGTGATTTAGAGCTCTGGCTCTGGTAATTTTGTCGAATTCCTCAAGCGGGAGTTCGCGAAACGGACCGCCGGAACCGGTCAGAAGAATTTTCCTGACCTCTTTTTTCTTGCCGGAAAAAAGCGCCTGCCAGATGGCCGAATGTTCGGAATCGACCGGAATTATCTCGGCGCCGGAATCTGCGGCGGCCTTGTTGATCAATTCACCGCCGATGACCATCGACTCTTTATTGGCCAGGGCCAGCCTTTTGCCGGCCCGGACAGTTTTTAGAGAAGCTTTCAGTCCGGCCGCGCCGACCACGGCATTTAGGACAATATCGGCCTGTTCGAGTTCGGCCAGATATTCGATACCGATATCCGGATTGAGGAGAACGGTTTTATCCGAGTGAAAAGAATCCTTAAATCTTCGACATGAGTCAGGGTCGGAAACGGCAACATACTCTGGTTCAAATTTTTCGATCTGTTGCCGGAGAAGATCAATATTGGAGTGAACCGACAGCCCGATAATGTCGATACGCTCGGGATTTTTGGCGACAACATCGAGAGCCGAGATACCGATTGAACCTGAAGAGCCGAGTATGACAAGGCGTTTTTTCATCTGTTTAAATAACCGGGGCCCAAGGGCCCCGGGTTAATTTGTGGTCAATGAGAAGGATTATCCGTTATTCCGGTTTTTTCTCGGCCTTCTCGATGACATATACTTTTCTCATGACGACATCTTTGAGCGGTCGATCCCGGGCGCCGGTTTTGACCTTGCCGATTTTATGCAGAACATCATAACCGTCCATCAGATGGCCGAAAATAGTGTACTGGCCGTCGAGATAGCGGGCCGGGGCCAGGCAGATAAAAAACTGCGAACCGGCCGAATTAGGATTCTGGCTCCGGGCCATTGAAAGCGTGCCCTCGACATGGTTGAGTTTGCTGAATTCAGCGGGAAGGGTATAACCGGGACCGCCGGTGCCGTTGCCTTT
>QNAH01000122.1 GCA_003641425.1 Candidatus Zixiibacteriota bacterium | reverse complement strand
GCAAAAAAGTCGGCGATATCTTGATTGAAAAGGGCGTGATCTCAGAAGCCCAGCTTGAACAAGCCCTTACCGAGCAGAAAAAGACCGGCCGCAAAATCGGTCAAATACTCGTGGAATCCGGCCTTATAACCGAAAATCAGCTTATTGATACAATATCTGAACGGCTGAAAATTCCCAAAATATCGCTTGATTCCATGGTCATCGACCCTTCCGTAATAGAACTGGTTCCGGTCGAGGTGGCACGCCGCTACTGCCTTGTTCCGGCCTTTAGAATCGGCGATAATCTGACCGTGGCGATGTCCGATCCGCTTAATATCATTGCTATCGAGGAACTAAAATACCTGACCAAATGCGATATCAAAAGAGTGATCTCGTCCCGAGATCAGATCAATGCCGCCATAGACCAATATTACTCGGTGGCCGATTCATTAAGCGGGGTCATCGGAACTTACCGCGACCCTAAACTCGAGGCCGCAGTCGTCAAGGATGATGCCGCAAAAGCTTTTCAGGAGGATGACGCCCCGGTTGTCAAACTGGTTAACCTGATCATCAACCAGGCGGTCAAGGCCCGGGCATCCGATATCCATATTGAGCCTGATGAAAATCAGCTCAGGATAAGATACCGCATCAACGGTGTAATGAAGGAAGAAGCGGCCCCGCCTAAAAATCTTCAATCAGAGATAATTTCACGGATCAAGGTTGCTTCCAATATGGATGTCTCCGAAAAAAGACTTCCGCAGGACGGACGCCTGATGGTCAAGGTCGACGGCAATGATGTCGATTTGAGAATATCCACCCTGCCGACCATTCACGGTGAAAAAGTCGTGATCCGCATACTCGATAGAAGAATCCTTGAAATGGGCCTGAGCCAGCTCGGGATATCAAGAGATATCAATGAGCACTGGAAAAGATTGATCCAGCTAAAGGAGGGTTTGATTCTCATCACCGGACCAACGTCGAGCGGCAAGACGACGACATTATACTCGGTGCTTAAAGAAGTCAACTCAATCGAAAAAAATATTATTACCGTCGAAGATCCTGTCGAATATTCGCTTGATTTGATCAATCAGGTTCAGACCAACGAAAAGGCAGGACTGACATTTGCCTCTTCCCTGCGCTCCATTCTAAGGCAGAATCCGGATATCATAATGATCGGAGAAATCAGGGACAGAGAGACCGCCATTATGGCGCTGCGATCGGCCATCACCGGACATCTGGTATTCTCAACACTGCATACCAATGACGCTCCCAGCAGTATTACCCGGCTGATCGATATGGGTATGGAAAAATTCCTCGTGGCCTCGGCACTGAAAGGAGTGATGGCTCAGCGGCTGGTTCGAACCAACTGCCCCCATTGTATCGAGGAGTACAAACCCAACGATACCCAGTTGCGATTGGCGGGGCTCCAAAAAGAAGCCGAACAGGTAAAATTTATGCGGGGCATCGGGTGTAGCCGGTGCCGCAACACTGGATTTAAGGGATTGACGGGAATTTTCGAATTGGTGACCGTCGATGAAACAATGGCCGAAATGATTATCGACAACACCTCCGATGTGAAACTCAGAAATTATGCCCTCTCGAGAAATTACAGGCCTCTCTTCCATAACGGTATTGATAAGGTCAAAAGCGGCGAAGTCAATCTGGAAGAGATGTTACGGGTTATCTCGATCTCGGAAAAAGAAATCCCGGTTCTGGGCGAGCGTAAATCTGTTGTAGATGTCTAAAATATTTTCATATAAAGCACGGACTGCCGACGGCGAACTGCGCACCGGCGTTATCCAGGCCGAAGATGTTAAAAGGGTGGCGGCTATTCTCTCCGAACAACAACTTATCCCGACCGGTATTCAGGCTCAAAAATCGGATGATCGTCCGGGACTGTTCGGTTTTTTGAAAAACAGGATGTATGAAGATCTTATCATCTTCACGCGAAGCCTTTCGACTCTGTTTCACGCCGGAATACCCATTTTAAATGCCCTGGCTATGATCAAAGTGGGAGAATCCGCCGGATATTTCAACGCGGTAATAAAGAAAATCCGTGACCGTGTTCAGGCCGGGCGGTCGCTGTCGGATTCGATGAATGAATTTCCGAGAATATTTCCAAGTATCTACAGCGCCACTGTTGCCGCCGGCGAGATTACGGGAAAACTGGATACGATCCTTGACTCTCTGGCTTCCATGCTTGAACGCGATATGGAACTCAATCGGCAGATAAAATCCTCGACCAGATACCCGCTTGTAGTCGTGGCCGCAATTGTTGGCGCTTTCATCGTTATCATCACTTTTGTCATCCCGCGTTTTATACAGTTCTACTCAAAAATGGGCGCTGCCCTACCCCTGCCGACAAAATTGCTTATCTGGGTAAATCAATTTGTCACCGGATACTGGATTCCTATAATCGCCGCGGTTATTGTCCTCGGATTTATCCTCAAAAAAATCTATTCGACCCCCTCGGGCAGGCTGTTTTTCGACAGGCGTTTACTCTTACTCCCGATTTTCGGTGATCTTATCATAAAAGGCAATATCGCACGCTTTGCCTACATATTTCAGATTTTACTCGATAGCGGGATTCCGGTCGTACGATCGCTGGAGATGCTGGCCGGGGTCATAAAAAACGCCCAGCTGAAAAAGGAAATCGAACTTATGGAGGAATCATTTCGGGAGGGTCGCGAATTGACCAGTCTTATCGATGAACTCGAGTTTTTCCCCGAAATGGCCATTCGGATGATGCAGGTGGGGATGGAAAGCGGTTCTATGGAAACGATGCTTGGGGAAACGGCCGCCCATTTCAGCAAAGAAGTTGACTATAAATCGCGTCATCTGACCTCACTTCTGGAGCCGATTTTAACCGTTGTTCTGGGTATTTTCGTCCTTATCGTTGCCCTGGCTATCTTCTTGCCAATGTGGAACTTAATCCAGGTTTTCCGAGGTTAGGCAGAATAAAGAAAAAAACGATTATTCCGATAAAATAATTATGGTTCCTGGCAACACCAAAATTAAACATCTTAAGGAGTAGTTATGGCTTTTAACAGAATCTCAAATCATCGCGGTTTCACCTTGATCGAATTGGTGATAATCATTGTAATTCTTGGAATTCTGGCCGCTGTCGCCATTCCCAAGTATTCAGATATTTCATCTGAAGCTCGCGAAGCCTCGGCCCGGGGCGCCCTGGGAGCGCTTAGATCAGGTATTTCGATCTGGTATGCCAATAAGGCTGTTACTACCGGTACCGCCACCTGGCCCTCAGTGGATACTCTTAATATGATCGGTCAGGTCATGGAGCAGGCAATCCCGAAAAATCCGTATCAGGACGATGGGCTTGCGCCGGACAGTATTATCGACGGAACCGCTCTTGGTAAAGGTAATGTCAGCGGTGGGCGCGGTGGTTGGGCATTTAATCCCGCTACTGGAGAAATCTGGCCGAATACCAATTCAGCCGGTGAAAACAACTGGTAATCCGAATGGATTATTCAGTCTCGAACAGGGATTATCGAAAGCCGAAAAATAACAAGGGCTTCACACTTATCGAGTTGGTCATTATTATCGTGATCCTGGGGATTGTGGCCGCCGTGGCAATCCCCCGTTTCGGCTCATTATCCGAAAATTCCAGGATCAATGTCTCTCGGGAAGAGATGCGAAGGATTAAAGAAGCAATTGTCGGTAATCCCGCTATCGTTTCAGGGGGGCAATATGTCGATCGCGGCTTCGAAGGTGATGTCGGGTTTGCACCGTCAAATCTGATCGATCTGGTTCGCAAACCGGATTCAGTCGCCGCCTATGATAAATTCAGCCGCATCGGCTGGAACGGTCCGTACCTGGATAGCACGGAAAGTAAATATCTGCGTGATGCCTGGGACAGCGCCTACGCTTACGACCCGGTCGCGCGGACCCTGACCTGTACCGGTGCGGACCCCGATATTGTTTTGACATTTTAGGATGGTGCTATGATTCGTTCGGAAAAAGGGATGACACTCATCGAGCTGGTAATGGTGATAATAATTATCGGTATTATCAGTGGTGTGGCTATGAAGTCGATGGATTCGGCTATTGAAACCGGCCGGATCGAATCGACACGCAAGGAGATGCAGGCCCTGGCCGATGCCATCGTGGGCAATCCCGATCTGCTCAACAACGGCAACAGGATCGATTTCGGCTATGTCGGCGATGTCGGTTCGTTGCCGGCCAATCTCGATGCCCTGGTCTCTGCGCCGGGAGGTTATACTACCTGGAACGGACCATATATCAGCAATAATTTTGTCGAATCATCGGATGATTATAAAAAGGATGCCTGGGGCGTGGACTATCAATACAGCGCCGGATTAACTATTACTTCCACCGGATCGGGAAGTAATATTACCAAAAGGCTGGCTTCCGACGCTGCCGACCTGACATCCAACTCCATCCGCGGCGTTGTGCTGGATGCCGGCAGTATTCCGCCGGGAACGCATTACAGTGAAGTGGAAATAAGCATTGACTATCCGGATGGCGCCGGTTCCACCACCGGTACCACAGTTAACCCTGCCGCAGGCGGTAATTATGCCCTGACCGGTCTGCCAATCGGCAATCATACCGTTACCGCCGTTTACACGACCACAAATGATACGGTAATTTCTTATGTGACTGTTCCCCCGCGGTCGCACGTGGTCAACAATATCAGATTCGGATATTCTCTCTGGGCCGAAAGCGGAGGTTCATCTGGAAGCGGTGTCGAGTATGTTTCCGGTTCCGCAACAACAACCGGCGGCGGTAGTGATGTTGAATTCGATATCACCAACAACACCGGCTCAAGCATTACTATCGATTGGCTCAAAGCCGAATATACGCATTCTCCCGATGCTTATTATGAAAGAGTGCGATGGAATAATGCAAGCGTGGCCAATCAGACCAATCCCCGTTACGGATCGGGCGACACGGCCGGTTTCAGCACCGGTAAATCCATTGGAGATGGCGCGACGGTGACGATAAAGATGCAGAATTTCAACACTTCACAGAGCGGAGGAGGCTCCAATGCCGACATGTCGGGGACGACATTTACGGTGACCTTCAGCGACGGCTCATCAATCACCTTTTCGATATAAATGGGATAACGGCAATTATGAAGACAGCGTTGTTTAATAAAAAAGACAAGATTGAATCCCGGCCCGAAAAACCGGGGCGATTCAAACTGCTTCCGGACTCGATTAAAATAATTGCCCGTCGACGTATCGGCCGGACAATCGCGGTTTATATCGATGATAATTCTCTACAGTTTGCCGTTACCCGGCAGACCATATTCGGCTCAAAATTGGTCCATGTATCGAAAATATATATACCCAGATCATTGAAAGACGAAAAAAGGCATGAATATATTATTAATAAAATAAAAGAGTATACCGGGAAATACGATACAAAATCGACACACTTTATACTCGGTGTCGGCGGCCCCAAAACCGCCTTCAGGATCATATCCCTCCCCCGTATGAACGGGCGGGAACTTGCCGAGGCAATATACTGGGAAGGCGGCAAACGTATCCCCTTCGGTCTCGATAAGGCATATTACGGCTATCGTATCAATGAAAATTTCAGGAGCGACGAGCGGGACACCATCTCCGCATCGTTGATAGCCGTCCTGAAAAGTGATGTCGGTAACCGACTGGAAATGTTCGATTCGCTGAATATAAAAATCGGAAGCATCCATCATGAATTGGAAGCTATCGGGAATATGCTTCCATATGTCGATAATTTCGACCATACGCAGACCTATGCCCTGATTAATATAAAGAAGAACAGTTCTGAAATTAGTTTTTATCGTGGTACGAAGTTGGAATTTACCCATATCAGCTCGGTCGGCTCGGAAACACTCTCCTCCGGAACAGACAGTATCCTGAAATATGAATATTTCACCGAAATGCTGGTCAACGAGATACAGCATTCGATTGACTACTATATCGGGCAATTTTCCAATACCACCACCGATACTGTTTTCGTATACGGCGACCTCTCTTATTCCGATGAACTGATAGATAACCTGACCGGCCGCTTCGGCATTAAATTTAAAAGATTTCCCACCGACAGGTGGCTGAAGATGGAACCGGAGATAGAGGCCTTTGTCAACCAGATCCCGGTATCATTGAGCACGGTTGCCCTGGCGGTTTATAACCCGGAACTGATCGATTTTCTCCCGCCCGAACAAAAAGAAAAAAGAAAAGCAAAAGCATTTATACGGTCTGCCGTGCCGGCCTTTCTGACCCTGATCACCGTCCTGTCAGGTTTCTGGGGAATTCTCAAATACGAAAATTACGTAAATGATATCCGACTGGATGCCGCCCGCACACAGACCGAGATGTTCCGCAGCTCGCCGACATACTCGATGTACAACGCCATCAAAACCCAGATGGCGGCGGATCGCATGGTCCTGGAAAAACTCAATCAGAAACCAACCGCCCTCAACCTCAATCTCAAGGAACTGTCCCTGCTTGCCCCGGAGAAAATCAAGCTGGACCTGTATGATCTGCAGGTCGAAGAAAATAAAGTTAATATTCGAATGACCGGCCATGCGATTTCATCGGATCCGCCTCCCGAGATCATCCTGGCCGAATTTATAGCCCGTCTGCAGGATTCTCCGTTTTTTAACAATGTCAAACTTGACCGGCATAATAAAATGACGCACAATGACGGATTCGTTATCGACTTTCAAATTGGAATGGATGCTGTTATATGAAACAAAGATATATCATAGCGGCTATAACCTTCATTGCCATCACGGCGGCATGGTTCTTCCTGCTGGCGGCGCCGGAGTTTCATAAAAAACGGATACTGACGGCCGAAATTGCAGATTCTGCGGGTAAACTGAATGAGCTCAGAAGAATCATGCTCGAAATACCTGATTACTACCGGATACAGCAGGAACTTCTGAGTGAAAAACACCTGCTGATCTCCAAACTGTATTCGCGGAAAGACCTGATCAGACTCTTTGATGAATTTGCTCATAAGGCACAATTGAACCGGCTTGAACTGGTGGAAATCTCCCCCTCTATTGAGGAACTGCTGGAACTCAACGAGACGATACCCGATGAAAATTCCCCACGAACGCTGGATATCACCCTGAAACTCCGCGGGACACTTTCCAGCGCCGGAAGATTTATCGCCGCTATAGAACACCAGAATTTTTACAGGGGCCTGAATCACTGCCGCATAACCAACCCGGTCGAAAAACGGCCGTTTTCCGATGTCAGCTACAGCTTCAGGGCCGTTCTGGGAACCATAAAAAGGACAGCTGATGGATACTAATAACCGACAGAAAATAATCTATGTCCTGTTCGTCCTCGCCGTCATCTGGGGCGTGTATAATATAACAGGGGACAGCAAAAAACCGGCGTCGAACACCCCCCGCCCGGTGGCCCGGGCAAATGCGGTCGTTTCATCGACACCCGCAAAAAATATCGACATTCAAAAATACGAATCGCTTGACTGGGGACGTGACCCGTTTTACCGGGGCAGGCAACAGGAATACCGGCCGGTCACAACAAAAACCCGGCCCGCCTGGAGACTCGGCGGAATTCTATTTAACAAAAATAATCCCTCGGCAATCATCAACAAAAAAATAGTCCGGGGCGGTGATATGATAAACGGGGCCAGGGTGGTACAGATCGATAAAGAAACTGTGACCCTCGATAAAGAGGGTCTGCAGTTCACTCTGACTATTGAAAAGGACAGATCATGAAAGTACGAACTATATTCCTAGCCGTATTCCTTATCATTTTATATGCATCCGCATATTCCGGCGCACCTGATCTTGACGCGATCGTCTCATTACAATTTGAAGACGTTCCGATTTCGACCGTGCTGAACATGATGG
>QNAH01000121.1 GCA_003641425.1 Candidatus Zixiibacteriota bacterium | reverse complement strand
AATCACATTAATATCCATGAAGGTTGTGGCCAGTTTTTTTTCGGCCGCCCGGTCCGCTTCGATATCGGCGCGGTATTCACCTATTATGACTTTTTCATTACGCACCGGGCTGTGAAACAGCTTAGACAATGACATCCTCCTTGCCGCCTCGTCCGGAAATCACCACCTGCCCTTCTTCCTCGAGATGACGGACCGCCTCGACAATCCGCTGCTGTGCGGATTCCACATCGGAGAGCCGCATCGGACCCATAAATTCCATTTCTTCTTTGATCATGACGGCAACACGCTCGGAAACATTGGAATATATCTTCGAACGCACTTCTTCGGAGGCCGCTTTAAGGGCGATGGACAGGTCTTTTGTCTCGACTTCTTTAAGGAGTCGCTGGATGGAACGATCATCGAGAAGCACCAGGTCATCGAAAACAAACATCATATTTTTTATTTCGCCGGCAAGATCCGCATCATCCGCTTCAATCGATTGGAGGATGTTCTTTTCAGCCGAGCTTTCGATTAGATTGAGTATCTCAGCCATAGTCTTGGCTCCTCCCGACACCGATAAATCGCCGGCATGACCGGTATCGAAATGTCCCTCGAGTGTCGATTCGATTTCTTTGAGCACTTCCGGTGAAATCTTTTCCATGGTAGCGATTCGCAGGGCCACCTCAGACTGCAGTTCCGAAGGGAGTTCCGAGAGAACACCGGCCGCCTGATGAGGCGCCAATTGCGACAGGATCAGGGCAATAGTCTGTGGGTGTTCGTTTTGCAGGAAGTTTATCAGCTGGCGGGAGTCGATATTTTTGAGCAGATTGAATCCCGAGGTACGGAACGAGGATTCGAGCCGTGCCAGAATCTCCTGGGCCTTCTTGATACCGACAGCTTTTTCGAGTATCTCTTTGGCAAAATCGACACCGCCCTGTGATATATACTGGCGGGCCATAAATATCTGGTAGCACTCAGTGATAACCTGCTCTTCGATATCCGAGGGGACATCACCCAGGTTGGCGATTTCAACCGTGATTTTTTCAACTTCCGGTTCGGCAAGGCCGCGAAGCACAAGAGCTGAAACCTCTGTTCCAAATGCAACCAGGGCAATGGCCGCTTTCTGCAGTGATGTCAATTCTTCGTATTTCATGACCCCACCTCATCGATCATCATGGTCTTTATGACTTTGGCCAGTTCCTCTGGCCGATCTTTGGCGGCGCCCTGCATCTGGTCGATCAGCTTGGGCTGCCGTTTTTCCGGCTCGACCACCGGAACATCTCTATTAACCCCTTCTCCGCCGGCTGCGGCACTGGCAGCAGTTTTCCCCTGTGGCGTCGTCGATACGATCCGGCCGAGCGACATGAAAAGCTTTTTGACCTTTTTCCTCAGGTAAAGGAATGCAACAACCGCCAGCAGAACCATGCCCACCTTGCGCGCTATTTCGTAGTAAAATTCCTGCTTATATATCTGGTCAAGCTTATCCTGTTCAAACTGCATCGAGGAATTATCGAAGGCGATATTCATGACCTCGATTTGATCGTTGCGGTCACCATCAAAACCGACGGCGTTTTTGACAACCGCCGAAAGACGGTCGATATCTTCCTGGGAACGGGGTTCATAGACAAGTTCCGTCCCGCCGCCTTCCCCCTCGACCTCTTTATATATACCATCGACCAGCAGGGCGATAGAGAGCCGTTTGATATTGCCGACCGAATTGATAATGTGTTCGACGGTTTTATTGATTTCATAATTTGTAATCGATGATTCAACCCGAGTGTCATCGGTACTCTCGTTGACTTCTTCGGTCTTGTCCGCCATCTGTTTGGTCTCTTCAGTTTTTTCTTCACTCCTGATAACCGAGGAGTTTGGGTCATATAATTCCGAGGTTGTTTCGACCTGCTGGAAATCAAGTTCGGCGGTTACGCGTACTATTGTCTTACCTCTGCCGATGACGCCATCGAGCATTGACTGCGCCTTTTTCTCGAGATAACCTTCGACATTTTTGCGAACCTCGAGCTGGGATGATGTCAGTCCGGCAAGCACATCGGATTCACTTTGCGATGTCAGCAAGTTGCCGTTGTAATCGATGATCGAGATATTTTCGGGTTTAAGACCCTCAACCGATGAGGCCACCAGATGTGTTATCCCGGCCAGTTGAGATTTACTCAGTCCTGACGGGTTTTTCAGCTTCAGGACTACCGAGGCTGTTGCTTCTTTTTGGTCTTTGGCAAAAAGTCGATCTTTTGGCATGACTATATGCACCCTTGCCGCCTGGACATCGGACAGTTGCATGATGGTGCGCATCAACTCGCCCTCGAGGGCACGCCGGAAATTGAGATTCTGCAGAAACTCGGTCATGCCGAGATTGGACTGGTCAAAGATCGAATATCCAATATTACCCGAGCGCGGCAGGCCATGGGAGGCCAGCGAGATTCTCACCTTGTAAACATCGCCGGACGGTACCGAAACAGTCCTGCCACCGTCGGATAATTTAAAGGGAATGTTCTGTTCAGTCAGGTACTCCGAGATCTCCCCCGCCTCGGATGCTTCCAGGTTGGAGTAGAGGGCCGAGTAACTGACGCTGCTGACCCAGTTTGTCATAACCATAGCACCGACAATGACGCCGGCGATGACACCGATCAGCATAATCGCCTGACTGGGCGACATGGCTCGAATAAAATTTGAAATATTTGTAAAGAGATGTTTGAAGTATTCCATCGCAAATCCTATTTATTTGTTCAGCCAAATCCTATGGCTATGCCGATGAAATCCTACATCGGCATTTGCATTAACGTTTTATATGCATCAACCAGTTTGTTACGAATCTCGAGTAACAGATCGAGTGCGATTCCCGCTTCTTCGGCGGCAATCATGACCTGGTGCAAATCGGCCGCATCTCCTGTGGCCAGCAGTTCCTGAGCCTTGGCGGCATCGAATTGGAGATCATTAACAGAATTGACCAGGTTGTTGAACAGATCGGTAAAACTCGCCTTGTCCACAGACGGATCCAGCGCCTGATTTTTCTGAGTTTTTTCGATCAGACCGGGAACGATCCGATTTATCTGTCCAACACCGGTGCTCATAACTTCACATCCACCAGGCTTCCTTTGACCGTCATTTCGGACGCGCCGTTTTTAGCATAGGTGCCGTTCTCTGCCGCGGAATTGCTGTATTTTTCGAAAGCCATCTGCATCGCCTGCTTCTCCTCGGCGGAAAGCATATCGACAAATGTTCCGGGTTTCAGATGTACAGCCAGTTTCGAACCGACACGACCGATCTGGTCGGTGATATTGACACTTTCTGTTTTGGCGGTCTGTGTCGTCTTGCTGTCGACATTCTGGCGATTTTCGGCTTGGGGCCGTTCCATCGCCTGACGGTAACTGTTAATTCCTACTGGATTGACTTTCATGGTAATTACCTCATATCCTATATATCGAGCGCGTTTCGGGCCATTTCTTTGGCCGCCGAAATCGCCATGGTATTTGCTTCATAAGCCCTCGAGGCGGACATCATATCAACCATCTCGTTTATAATCTCGATATCCGGCATCTTGACAAATCCGTTCTCGTCGGCATCGGGATGACCGGGATCATGCACGATACGGAAACTCGAAGCAGGATCCTCAACTGTTTCGCCTTCGACCCGGGAAATCTCGGTTTCCTCGATCGATGTCTTCCGTGAACCGGCGATATGGTTACTGTGAGTGCGGGACAATTTCGAACCGGCCCGCGACAGATGCGTTTTAAAGGGCACGTTATCGGTATTCTCATTCACGACCACACGCCGGCGGCGATACGGTCCGCCTTTCTCGGTACGGGTGGTCTCGGCATTGGCTATGTTTTCGGCCACCGCATTCATCTTCTGCCGCTGGAGACTTAAGCCGGTGGCTGAAGTCTCAATGGCTGTAAATATTCCTGACATGACATTAAACCTTTATGCTATTTGCTTTTTATCGCATTACTCAAAGCCGCAAATTTTTTGGCCAGCAGTTTAGCGCCGACACTGAAGTAAATCTGGTTGGTTGCCAGATTCGCGATTTCCTTATCGACATCGACATTATTGATCCCGTTTATTTCTCGGGAATTATCAACCTGTATTTCCGGCCCGCGGTCTCTCGACGAGCCCAACGGAATGTGCGCCGGGTCGGTCAGTTTGGCCTGGATATGATTATCCCCGCCCACTGCCTTTTTCAACTCGGCGTGGAAATCAATGTCCTTGCTTTTGTAATTCGGTGTTGATACGTTCGAGAGATTCCCCGCAATCAGTTTATGCCGTAGAGAAGACAGATTGAGAAACTGCTTGAACAGCGGAATCCCGCTTTTATCAATCACCGCTTTTTGTATAATATTTGACATAGCTTTACCCGAACTGACGTAAAGCAAGGCGGATGCCAAAACTATTGATGTCGTATAAGTAGCTGTTATGCCATGAGATATGATTTCGCACCCGACTGTCTGCCGGTCGGGGCTGGAAAAAATTATCCTTGTGGATAGAGAAAACTTTTCCGAAGGAATTATTCTTAGGGATTATAAAAGCCCGAGGTCGGTTCTGCCTGTGTCATCTCCATTGTCAGGATAACTATATCGACACGACGATTACGGGCGCGGTTTTCAATAGTATTATTGGGTTTGAGCGGACGATACTCACCATAACCGAGCGCCGAAATTTCATTGGGGCCGACGACCTTATTATCGATAAAATACCGGACGACCTCAGTGGCACGGGCCGATGAAAGCTCCCAGTTAGACGGATATTTGACGGTGTTGATCGGGACATTATCGGTATGTCCTTCGATACGAACATGATTGTCGATCCCCTTCAAATGCTGTGAGACAATCTCAAGAACCGATTGTGCCTGCGGTTCGAGTTTGGCGGAACCCTGTTTGAAAAGAGCCGATTCGACAATATGGATGACCAGGCCGCGCTCGCTCATCTCGGTGGTGATCGGTTTATCATCGCCTTTTTTGCGCGAATCCTCCTCGATCATTTTACCAATAGACATCAGGTGGCCGATATCCATTACACCTTTGCCGCTGGCAACGCCAATATCGTTGCCGCGCTTGATGGCAATACTACCGCCTTTGAGTGCGCCGGATAACGCCCGTGACATCTTGCCGAATTTCTTGGCATCGACCTGTGACATGGAATACATGACAATGAAGAATGCCAGCAGCAGGGTGATCAGATCGGCATAGGTCAATAGCCACCGGTCAAGGTTTTCATTATCCTCGCCTCTTTTACGCCGGGCCATCATAATTTACTCTACATCACGCATGTGTGGAGAAATAAACGACAGGAGCTTGGTCTTGACTATCCGGGGATTGTCGCCCGATTGGATGGCTATCACGCCTTCCATTATTAAATCAAGATTGGCGAGCTCTTCTTCATGGCGAAGTTTCAACTTGTCACTGATAGGCAGGTAGCAGAGATTTGCCAGCGCCACGCCCCAGAGGGTGGCAATAAAGGCGCCGGCGATGGCGCTTGCCATTCTCTCGGCATCACTGGTGCTTCCCAGAGTATGAATAAGTCCCAAGACAGTACCGATAATACCCAGGGTCGGTGAAAATCCGCCCATTTTCTGGAAAAAGAGTATCCCCTTTTTGTGGCGATCTTCTATATAGGCGATTTCAGTTTCCAGTATTTCTTTCAGAACCGAGCCCTCGGTGCCGTCAATCAGAAGCTGTATGGCTTTTTTGAAAAACGGGTCCCTGACGGTGTGCATGTCGTTTTCCAGCCCCAGAATACCCTCTTTGCGGGCTTTTTCAGACAGCCTGACAATATTATCGATCGTTCGCAGAGGATTGGGACTCTTGCCGGTAAAGGCCAGTTTCAAATATGTGGGGACACTATTTAAGGTTTTGATTGATGTGGTGATCACGGAAGCGCCGATTGTGCCGCCGATAACGATAAGCATGGCGGGAGGTTGGACGATAGCGCTGAGGTGACCGCCCTCCATAATAAATGATACCACTATCGCTCCGACGCCGAGTATCAATCCGCCAATTGTCGTAATATCCATAAAGAACCTATAACTTTGCCATTACAGGAATGTTTCCCGTCATCAAAAAATAAAGACAATCAATAGAAATATCGGCATTTACGCCTGATTTTGAAGGGAACGGGGTGGAATTGATGAAATTTAGGCTAATTATATATGCTTCTATTCGCCTGTTTCGATATCGTATTCCGACAATTTATTTCGAATCGTACGGGTTGTGATATTCAGCACCTCGGCGGCCTTTGTTTTATTGCCGTCGAATTTCTGAAGTGTCTTAAGAATCAAATATTTTTCGCTCTCGGCGAGTGTCATCCCGACCGACACTCCGCCAATCTCGTCAGCCAGCTTTCCAAGTGCCAGATCCTGGGGAAAATCAGATGTTTGCAGGATTTTCGATGATGCCGTAACCACTGCCCTTTCGATATAATTCTCCAGTTCGCGGACATTTCCCGGCCAGTGATATTTCATGAACAGGCGCATCACTGAATCATCGATACCCTCAACATCCTTTTTGTTATCGCTGTTGCTTTTATCTATGAAGTGATTGACCAGCAAAGGGATATCTTCCAGCCGCTCTCTCAATGGGACAATATGAATCGGAATGACATTGAGGCGATAATACAGATCCTCACGAAACTGTCCCTTTTTAATAAATTCTTTTAAATTCCTGTTTGACGTGGCAATAATACGTACATCCACCTTAATCGAAGAATCAGAGCCGATTCGCATTATCTCCTTTTCCTGCAAAACGCGCAACAGCTTGGCCTGAAGACCCAGCGGCATTTCGGAAATCTCATCGAGAAGAAGTGTCCCGCCGTCGGCCGCCTCGAATTTTCCCCGATGTTGCCTGACGGCCCCGGTGAAAGCGCCTCTCTCATATCCGAACAGTTCCGCCTCAACCAGGTTATCCGGCAAAGCCGCGCAGTTAATGGAAACAAACGGCATCTTGCTGCGATCTGAGGCGTAATGCATGGCACGCGCCACAAGTTCCTTACCGGTTCCCGATTCTCCCGTAACAAGGACTGTCGAACGGGCATTGGCGGTGGTCTCGATAAGATCATAAACCTGTTTCATTTTATTCGATCGGCCGACAATATTCTGGTAACGGGCGGCCAGATCGGACCGCAGCCGCGTGTTTTCCCTTCGTAGATTGATGAGTTCCGATGCCTTTTCGACAATGACCTCCAGAGCATCGGGCGAGGCCGGTTTGAGCAAATAGTCATAGGCTCCAAGTTTCATTGCCTTGACAGCATTTTCAATCGTTCCGAAGGCCGTAATCATGACCACGACCATCTCCGGGTGCAGTTCTCTGGCCTTCTGCAATAGCTGGATACCGTCCATTCCTTTCATGCGGATATCGGAGAGCATCAGGTCGAAGGATTTTTCTTTCAGCAGAACCAGAGCATCCTCGGCCGAAAATACCGAGCTGACCTCATGGCCGGCACGTTTCAGGACCTCGACAAACAGATCATTGGCCAATTTTTCATCGTCGACTACCAGAATATTGATCTTCATATTTGATCTCCACCGCTAACCCGTTTTTGCGGGCAGCACAATTGAGAATTTTGTCCCTTTGCCTAAATGCGACTCGGCGTTCACATCACCCCCATGGGCTTTGATAATTTTCCAAGCTATTGAAAGCCCCAGGCCGATTCCGTTATCCTTACTCGAGTAAAACGGCGAGAATAATTTTTCAAGGTGTTCTTCATCTATTCCCGAGCCATTGTCTTCAATTAATATTTCAGCAAGCGTCTCTGTTCCCGAAAGCTGTAGGCCGTCGCCATATTCCTTCTGAGCCATCGACAGCGGCATAGTCTTTGTCGTAATTTTCACGTAGCCGTTATCGCCTCCCGCTT
>QNAH01000120.1 GCA_003641425.1 Candidatus Zixiibacteriota bacterium | reverse complement strand
CCCGTCAAAATGATCACCCTGTATTAAATATATAACGATAAGATGGAGCGTCAATAATATTTTTTGAGATTACGAAATGATTTGATGATGCAATGCTGTTTTTGTCTTATATTTTGGGAACGGTGAGACATTCACATACGCATAACGCAATCGAAAACATGTATAACTCATTGATCTTCACCTAAATTCGCGAGTGTTAACAGCAGGAGTGATTCGTTTCAACTGAGGAAGATACAAAATGTGAGAAGTAACAGGCATTTGATTATCACTCTGATGTCGATATCGCTTATTTATTTGGGGCCGGGGGCGTTCCTTTATCTGCTCGCTTTTTTGCTTGTTTCTTTAAAATCGCCCCGGCGTACCATGAGAGTAATACTCAGGGTGTCGGTCTGTGTACCGCGTGATCGATGTCGCCGGACTTTTCAGGGAGTTGAAGAATCACAACTTCGGCGGACAGAATATGAAACTGAAACTGACCGTCCGGGACAGTTTCCTGCCGCAGAATGCCGGTGATTACATAGTGCACTTTATCGACGGGAAACCGTCGCTTAAAAAGAAAGCGGCTTTCGATGCCGCAATCGAAATCGATATTGCCGAGTTCTCGCCGATGCTGATGAGATGCGTCGATTTTAAATCGCTTTACGATTACGGGCTGGCCGAAATCAGTGAAGAGAAATACCTCGATGCGGTCCAGCGGCTGTTTCTGGCCGAGCGCAAACCGGTATGCTGGACACAATTTTAGAAAACACACCTGTCCTATCAATAAAAACCCCGCTTCGAGCGGGCCCTTTTCTCTGGCTCAACTGCAACGCATTATTTTTTCGGCAGGTATTTATCTTCGAACCAGATATACCAGTTTTGCCGGTTATCTTTGGATTGCTCGATAAGCCGGCGAGCACGGCCGTTTTCAAGCGGGGTCAGCGTCATGCGCGACAGCCTGGCACTGCCGTCGATAGCCGTATTTGTCCCGGTGTAGGACATCGCGCCGAATTTTTCCGGACTATTTCACCAGATCGAAGAGATCAACAACTCGGATCGGCTCGACATTATAAAAACCCTGACCGTATTTACATCCCGCCTGCTGGCCGAACGAGCGCGCCATCGATTCCAGCGACCAGATATAATCTCGCGATTTATCGGGATTGAGAAACTGCGATCTATGGCATTTTAACACCTCGATCCACTGCTCGAAATGTTCGGTTATATCGACCACGAAATTGGGCGTCATACCGGGCGGCAAAAAATAATGAAAAATCCGGCTGACCCTGTGGATCTCGCCCTCTATCGGCATTTTCACCAGGGTGGCATAATTGGCGGCATTGATCACAATCTGCCCGGCGGCAACATGATCCGGGTGCGACTGGCGTTTGCCGTGACCGACATGCGGATACGGCGCCAGAATTATTCCGGGTTTGTATTTGCGGATAAGGGTCGCCAGTTCGACGCGACGCTCAAATGTATCGAACAGTCTGCAGTCGCCCCAATCGAAAGTCTCGATCAGATCCGAGCCGAGCACCCGGGCGGCATCGACCGCCTCCTGCGCCCTTATTCCCGGGGTGCCCCCGGTACCCATCTCACCCTGCGTCAGGTAAACAATCCCGGATTTGTAACCGCGCTTGTTGACATCAATCAGCACCCCGCCGGTACCGACCTCGACATCATCGGGATGGGCCCCGATTGAAATTAGATCGTATTCCATATAACCATCCTCGGCTTCTATAAAAAAACCGGAAGAGAACTAATCTCTTCCGGTTAATATACGAAACAAATTCATTATTCTTCGTCGTAATTCGGGAAATTATCCGAATGATATTTAAGCAGGACCGGCAGGATATCATAAAGCATTCTTCCGCCGGTAGCCTCATAACCTTCGTACCCCTCATAATTATCGGGGGAATAATCCCTGACATATCCGCGCATATTCATATAACCCTGGAGCCAGCTCGCGAAATTGATCGTCTGGACATTGAAACCGTATTCGTCGTCGTTGGTGGTGAACAGCTTCACGGCCATATTGTCGAAGCAACCGGGATTGTTCTCGATAATCGACGAGACATTGTTGTCGAGCCACAAATCCCAGATAGGCTGATACGGATTACCGGCCGTATCAAACGGCAGGTGGAACGCGACATTACCTTCGGGATTGAGATATGTGAGAGTATCTTCGATAAATGTCGAATCAAGCGCCCGGGGCGGGTTCAGACTAATGATATTATCGATATCCAGGACATGCGGCGTAAAAGCTGTGCCGGCCGCCATCATCATTGTCCGGAGCGGGTTGCTGTAGGCCGTATCCATATCACGGTACTCTGCAAGTGATATATAATCACTGCCGGTTCCGGAAAGATTGCTGATAACATCTTTGAATAACGGTACAAAACCGCCGGTACCGGCGGCGCCGTCAAAATCAAGCGGGGCCGATATGGCCGAAACCGCACCAAAATTATCGGGATACATGGCCGCGATTCTTACCGCACCGTAACCGCCCATCCCGAATCCCGCGATAGCACGATCGGCACGGGAGTCGTAGGTATTGAATACCCCGTCAATATAATCGATAATGGAACCGCTGATCGGATCATTTTGAATGGAACCGATCGCCTGAGCATACTTCCCGCCAAAATAGGTGTTACCATAAAATGTTCCGCCATAGCCGACCGAACCGTCAATACAAACAATAATCATCGGCTGTATCTCGCCGTCGGCGATCATCTGATCGGCTATCGCGACAAGACCGTGGTTGAAATAATATGAATCGCTGCCCCGGAATGGCGACATCATATAAAGCACCGGATAGCGCCTGCCGGTGGGTTCATAATCGGGCGGGGCGTACACTTTCAAATAGATACTCGGAACTTTGCGGACCGAATTGAACATGGAAAACGCCAGTTCATCTGCGGCCAGGTGTCCGCCGGGGAAAATATAAACACCAGTCAGCCCGTCACGTACTTCCGAATCCGGTCTGACAATATTATCTTCACGCTCACTGCAGCCAAAAACAAGAAGGGCCGCAGCAAAAACCGTAAATACTATACCAAAATTCTTAATCATTACCGGGCCTCCTAAAACCTGTATGAAATCCCGAGAACCGTTTGATAATTATCGCCTTCATAGTAAGCCGAGAAATTATCCCTTAATCCATCGCCGTCAAAGTCGGTCTGGTTTGGGACATCGAGATCCTTATAATGGATGTATGAGGTGGCAATATCGAGATGCCAGAATCCAATTTCCACTCCCACACCCAGACTGTAACTGTATTTCGTGTTCAGGTCGATAAACTGCGGAATAAAGGTCTCTTCAGTTAAAGCCGTCTGGTCGACTCCGAAACCGCCGCGAAGCTCGGCAAAGTTGTTGAGCTTGTAACTTGCACCGGCCATGATCCGTCCGGCATCCTCCCACTCCACCGGAACGGTGATATCGGTGTTCATCAGGCTGATGGCGCGACCGAAACTCTCGCTGGGAAATCCCTCATAATTGGTATAGGTAAATTCAAATCCCTCGAACTGGGACCAGAATACCCACTCACCATCAACGGCCAGGGTCAGCCTGTCGGTGGCCATGCAGGCAATACCGGCGGCAATCGAGTTCGGCGTATCAAAACTCGTTTCAAAATCGGCGCTGACCTCGGCGACATTACCATCGAGGAAATATCTTTCTTCAGTGGTATCGAAGAAATTTTCCGCCAGACTCGGATTGTCACCGAGATAATAGCGGAAATTCGATTCACCGTCGATATCAATCGATGTCTGCCCGGAGAATACCACACCAACATTGATTTTATCGGTTAATTTATAAAGCATACCGGCACGATACCCGAATCCCCAGCCCATGCCGTCATTGCTGTACCACTCCGGAATCTTGTCATAGGGACGATCGGCAATAGAGGCCAGATCGGGATTGGTCTCGTCGGTGTACGGGTTATCCCGAAGTATCAGACTGTTGTAATATAAGTCGCCGCGCAACAGCGACAGTCCGATACCCAATGATAACTTATCTTCGCTGAATCCTTTGGCCGCCGTAATCTGAAAAGCGACAATATCAAAATTATTGTAAAACTGCTTCGATGGAATCGTGCTCGTATTATAAACAGGAATATTGGCAAACAACTCCCAGCTCTGGTTCTGATCAAAGATTTGCATGATGGAGAAACCCATAACAGTCTCACCGAAAATCGGGAGACGGGTCAGAATGGCGCCTTGAGGGACATTCAAGACTTCATGCTCATTGTAGACTTCAACACCATTATAAAATCCGGATTCATATCCATTCCAGGTAATGTCTGGAATCGCCGTATAGCGATTATGAAAAACAGCCACATTGCCGGCAATATAATTGTCCTGTATCAGGTTATACCCGGCTGGATTGTAATATGCCGCCGACCAATCATCGGCCAGGGCTCTAAACGCCCCACCCATACCTCTTGCTTTTACTCCCAAGCCGTCAAACATAAACCCGCTGCCGAACGCACTGGGCAATATCAGCACGATTAGCAAAAGACAAAAGGCAAAAAACCTCAAAGCTCCCATTAGCATCTCCACATTAAATAAAACTGAACAACGTTTTCTCGACCTTCACCCGGGCGGTAAAATTAAATTAGGGCCCGGCGTTAACCTACTAACCTCAACATCAGGTCTGCCAAACAAAATGCAGACAAAAAGTTCAGAAAAATTACTATAATAACGCCGGTTTGTCAAGTCCTCGGGGGCTTTTTTTAAGATGAACCGGCCTTACCATAGAGAGGTTTCTGCTATTCTTCAAGTAGAGACGTGCCGGAAACCGCATTTGCCCAATTTTTTGATACCGGAAATATGCCGATGATGAAGATATTTATCCTGATTTTCAGAATTCTCGTCCGTATCTGAAAATTCCCGCCCCGACCGCCACAATCAGGTAAACCAGACCGGCAATCAGAATTATGGTCGCTCCGGCAGGAAGATTCGGGCCGTAGCTGACCGCCAGACCGATCACAACAAAGATCATACTCAGAATCGTGGCCAGAATCATGGTTCCCCACATGGTTCGGGTAAAGTGACCGGCCACCGCCACCGGAAGGGTCAGGAGAGCTATGACCATCACCACCCCCACGACCGTTACAAGGATTACTACCGTAAGAGCGGTTAAACACAGAAGAAGTAAATAATAAAATGATACATTTAATCCCCTCACCCGGGCGAATTCTTCATCGAAACAGACTGCAGTGAGTTGATTATAGAAAAGCACACCAATAATTGCGACCAGAATATCGAGACCTATAATCAGCCACAGATCAGAACTGGTGACCATCAGAATATTACCGAACAGGTAACTCATTAGATCCTGATTGTATCCGGGAGTGCGTGAAATGAAAAGAATACCGACCGCCATGCCGACCGCCCAGAGAGAACTGATTACGGTATCTTCGCGCTCACGGGTCCGCAGACTGATCAGCCCGATTACCACCGCCGCCAGTATAGCCGCCACCAGGGCTCCATACAGGGGATGAAGATTATTCCATTTATAGGTTGCCGAAAGAAAATAAGCCACACCCATACCGCCCAGAATAGAATGCGCTATCCCGCCCCCGATATAGGTTATCCGGCGCGTGACGACATAAGTTCCCACAATACCGCAGGCAATACTGGCCAGAACTCCGGTCAGCATGGCATACTGAAGGAAGGCATGATTCATCAGGGCATCGATAAATTCACTCACCGTTTTTCCTCTTTCCGATATGCTTGTCATGCCGGACAAGGCGCATCTCGCCGCCGAAAAGTTCTCCGATAAAGTTGCCTTCGAGTTCGCAGGTCGGATGCTCGGACACTTTGCGCTTGACACAAACAACCCGCTCGACATTGTCGCTGACAAAGGCGGGATCATGCGAGACCATGACAATGGTCAGGCGGGAATTGAGCTCACGGAGAAGATCGTACAATTCTTTTTCCACCAGCAAATCGAGATTGGCCGTCGGTTCGTCGAGAATCAGCAGATCCGGTTCTCCCGCCAGCGCCCGGGCGATTAAAATCCGCCTCTGCTGCCCGCCGGACAGCGACGAAAATGATCGCCGGCTCATATCCAGCAATCCCACCTCATCGAGAACCCTTTCGGCCACCGCCTTATCTTTTTTCCGGAACGGCCCCAACCCGTTTCCGTTTCCCAGACGGCCCATCAAAACGACATCGAGGACATTGATCGGGAATTGCGGATCGAGGTGGGCGAACTGCGGCATATATCCTATCCGCGAACGGGCCTCGGCCGGCTCAAGACCGAATACCCTGACTGTCCCCCGGCGGGGCTGAAGCAATCCCAGAATCAGTTTGACCAAGGTCGTTTTACCCCCCCCATTGGGCCCGACGATCCAGACAAAGTCATTTTTGCTGATCTGGAGATTGACATCTTCAAGAACCTTCAGGCCGTCATACGAAAATGTCAGCCCATCAATACTTACAACCTTCTCCCCGCTCATTATTCGGACAATCCTTTCTCCAGATAATTGGCGATATTTTTGAGATTTTTTAAATAATCTTCTGCCAGCGGATCGACTTTCATTACTTTTCCACCGACAGCATCGGCGATTGTCTCAGCCGCTTTGGTCGAAAACTGCGGCTGGACAAAGATTACCTTAATGCTGTCCGCCCGGGCCCGATCGATAAAATCGACCAGTTGTTTTGCCCTCGGAGCCTTACCCTCAATCTCGACCGCCACCTGCTTGAGACCGTAGCGATCGGCGAAATACCCGTAAACCGGATGAAAAACGTAAATCCGGCGGCCGCGGTACGGCTCAAGTTTACGGCTGATGGTACTGTCAAGGCTGTCCAGGTCGGCATGAAATTCAGTCAGATTGCTTTCGTAAATCACCCTGTTATCGGGATCGAGTTTTATCAGTTCCTCACATATATTTCTCGCCATGATTTTAACCGCATGCGGATCGAGCCAGCTGTGCGGATCGAGGGCGCCATGAGCCTGCCCGTTATCGTAATCATCATCGAAAGTCTCCATCCGTCTCAGCTCAACCCCGGCCTGGGTATCGACAATATCAAGGTCGCGAAAGATTTCCCTGATTTTGCGAAGCATCTGATTTTCAAAGGGGACACCGATTTGAAAATAAACGCGGGCATGTTCGATATCGGACATCTGCCGCGGGGTCGGATCATAAGTGGCCGGCGACTGACCGGGCCCGACCATCACTTCGATATCGACAAAATCGCCCCCGATACGCTCGACAAAATACTTCTGGGGCAGGATACTGACAAACACCTTCATTTTATTATCTGTTTCGGGAAATGCGGAGACCGGAAAACCGACACTCAAGAATAAGCCCCATAGGATAATCGCGGCCGACAGTTGCGAAGATAATAATTTTCCATAAGATTTCATCTTCAATATTTGCCCCATTATTTCTCAAGCTCACTTTTTTGACGGGTACAGACTATGTGCATCTCATGGCAGTCATCGCATTCCTCCACCCGATGATCACTGGTAAATGTTTTCCAGTGATCTTTCTGGCCGGGGGTAAGGATACCGGTTCCCCGGCACAGCGGGCAGACCGACTCAAGCGCATGCATCACCACCGAGCGGATAAATTCCGAACGATTAGGGATTCCTTTCATCGCCTCGAGAAGAGTATGATCGGCCTTGAAAGTAACAATCTCGCTTTTATTCTTTTTCATAAGTCCATCTCGCTGATTGGCTGTTATCTCAGATTTATAATATTATTACGTTGTACTACCAATTGTCAATGGCCAAATCACAGACTTTTTTTATGGCGGCCGAATTTATCCCGTAAGCTATTATATATCAATGGGTTATTTACCGCCGCAACCGGGTGATCTCATTGATCGCCTTGTAGAATCCCATCTCGGCCGACTTTTTAAGGTG
>QNAH01000119.1 GCA_003641425.1 Candidatus Zixiibacteriota bacterium | reverse complement strand
TTCGCTTTCATCAACCGTCTTTTCGGCGGATTTAATTACACCGTCTTTGGCCGCATCCTGGCCGCCGGAGTAGGAACCGACCATAGTGGCTTTGACCTCGTCGGATTTACCTATTTGTGCGGCGCCGGTTTTGCTTGCACCGCAAGCCATTACGTCGGTCTGTGCGCCGATAAGGATAAGTCCCATTACCACTGCGAATCCAAAAAATATTGCTTTTCTCACGGGTGCTTCCTCCATTATATTGGGTTTTACTCTTTGTCTTTCTTAAGGTTATTAATAATCAAAAACAATCCGTTTCATTTTTGTGATAAAATCGGATTAAATTTGTCTGCTATATCTTGATAAACCAATTTGAGGCTTTAAAGGTTCCATTTTTGTATGGATTATATCATCTTAATGAGTTCTTTACGCCGTTCAGTCAAAATGCTTGCAAAAATGCAGTGCCTGCCTTTCAATCTATGGCATACTCGATCCATCAAAGCGTGAATCCGCTTTATGATTGAAATAGCAACTGCAGTTGATGATTTAATAAGAGAACGATTTTAGATTTCCACAATCAGGGCGAGTTTCTCGCAGTTTTTGATCTCTTCCAATTTTTTTCGGAGCTCGGACCAGTATTGATGTTTTTTATTGAAAGTAATTTCTTTAAATGATTTCAGGTTTTGGGGACAAAACTTATTGAGTATATTTTCTATGTTCTCCCAGCTTTTGTCCTCGGTAGAATGTATCTCCAGACGATAAATCCAGATTGTATCGGCTACTGGTTTGAGCATGTTTATCTGCATTTCGATATTGGTTATGAGCGGCATAACCGGCGAGACCAGGGCATAGGTTTCGATTCCGGCCTCTTTTATTTTCCATAAGGCCTCGAGGCGTGTTCGATTGGCGGGAGCATTATCCTCGAAAATCTCGCGCGAGCGCTCGGTTTGAAATGAGAATGACATACCTACCGACGAGCCGGGCATGCCCCGAAGGAGATCGATATCGCGCACGACCATATCCGACTTGGTCAATATACAGGCGGCGTGTCCGTTGACGGATAGGATTTCCAGCGTCTGTCGGGTATGCTGGAGTTTTTTTTCGATCGGCTGATACGGATCGGTATCTTTCCCAATAAAGATAGTCTGTTTTTCTAATCCTTTTATCTCAGTCTGGAGTTGCGGGGCGAAGTTTTCGTGAACCAGTATTTCTTTTTTCCAGTCGGTTTCTTCGGTGTCGTGAGCATAGCAGTAGTGACAGTTATGTTCGCAACCGTAGTACGGTCCGATTTCATATTTGAAATCGAGAAGAGTTGAAGGGTGCAGGATATTTCGCGGGGAGCATGATCCGGTAATGATACTCATAACGGTTGCTCATTATCAATGTGAAAAATCTTAAAATGACTTGTCGTTATAAAATACGCAAAATAAGTAATTGCGTCCAATAGATTAAAGATTCATAATAGTCCTTGAAACAAAAAAGACAGGCCAACCGGCCTGCGCATAATTCTAATATCTATTACTCAGCTTACTTCCTGCCTTTCTTTGAGATCATTGTCGGCCTTATTATGAGCCGCCTCTTTTTTCTTGAGCATATAGGCAACCGAGGCACCAATGAAATCACGGAAAAGCGGGTGGGCGCGGGTCGGGCGTGATTTCAATTCGGGATGGAACTGCGAGGCTACGAACCACGGGTGTTTATCAACCTCGACTATCTCGACCAACCGTCCATCGGGCGACATTCCCGTCAGTTTAAAATCAGTTCCCTCGAAAAGTTCCCGGTAAGCATTGTTGAATTCATAGCGGTGTCGATGTCGTTCGGATATTTCCTCGACACCGTAGGCTTTATAGGCTTTGGAATTCTTGTCAAGATTCGCTTTATAGACTCCCAGCCGCATGGTTCCGCCGAGATTTGTGACACCTTCCTGATCGGCCATGAGATGTATTACCGGGTGTTTAAGATCGGCGTAGAATTCGTAGCTATGGGCGTCTTTAAGACCGCAGACGTTGCGCGCATATTCGATCACGGCGCACTGCATACCAAGGCAAATACCCAGAAACGGAATATTGTTTTCGCGGACATACCGGATCGATTCGATTTTTCCCTCGACACCCCGCTCGCCGAATCCGCCCGGGATAAGCAGCCCGTCGATATCGGACAGGAACTTATCGGCTCCTTTTTGTTTGATATCCTCCGACGAGACCCAGATCAGATCGACCCGGGCATGGTTTTCCTCACCGGCATGTATGAATGATTCAATAATGGATTTGTAGGCATCCTTGAGATAAACATATTTACCGCAGATGGCGATTTTCACCCGATGAGTCGGGTGCTTTATTTTTTGGACCATCTCTTCCCAGTCGGTCAGATCCGGTGGGCCGTTGAGCAGTTCCAGATGTTTGCAAACGATTTCATCGAATCCTTCCTTATTGTAATGCAGGGGGACCTCGTAGATAGTCTCAACGTCGATTGCCGAAATCACATGACTTGACGGGACATTACAGAACAGGCCTATTTTTTTGCGGATGGAATCATCGAGTTGCTTAGCAGTGCGGCACAGTAAGACTTTCGGCTGAATACCGATTTCCCTGAGCGCCTTGACCGAGTGCTGAGTCGGCTTGGTTTTCATCTCTCCGGCGGTGGCGATATAAGGAACCAGAGTCAGGTGAACAAAGATGGTATCTTCCGGATCACGCTCGAGGGCCATCTGGCGAATGGCTTCAAGAAACGGCTGTGATTCAATATCGCCGACCGTGCCGCCGATCTCGACGATGACGACGTCGGTATCGGGGTTATTTTTTGCCGGACGCTTAATGCAATCAATTATCTCGTTGGTGATATGAGGAATCACCTGAACGGTGGCGCCCAGATAGTCGCCGCGCCGCTCCCGCGAGATAACCGTATGATAAACCTGACCGGTCGTGACATTGTTGTCCTTGGTCATGCTCTTGTCAAGAAAGCGTTCATAATGGCCCAGATCCAGGTCGGTCTCGGAACCATCATCCAGGACATAAACTTCTCCGTGCTGGAAGGGATTCATAGTCCCCGGGTCCACATTTATGTAAGGGTCGCATTTGATGATATCAACGTTAAAACCCCGTTTTTTCAACAATAGCCCCAATGATGCCGATGCAATCCCTTTGCCCAGCGCGGAGACAACGCCGCCGGTCACAAAAATATATTTTGTTTTTTTCTCGGGCACGTTACTCTCCACTCTTATTTTTTATAAAGTTCTTCAGCAAGTTTTAGATCTTGAGGTGTATCTATTGAAAGGATCTCACTTTTTATTTTAAACACTTTTATTTTATGATTGTTTTCCAGGATTCGAAGCTGCTCTAAGGACTCGGCTTTTTCCAGCGGTGAACGCGGCCAGGCATGAAACATTTTTAACCCTGTCTTCCTGAAAAAATATGTTCCGACATGATAATAGAAATCGAATCGCCCCAGCCTGTCACCATTGATTCCCTGGAGAAAGGGCAGGGGATACCTTGAAAACCAATAGGCGTAGTCATCGGCATCCAGAATAAGTTTGACGCGATTGGGGTCGAACAGGGAAGCCTCATCTTCTACTTTTCGCGCAAGAGTCGCGAATCTTATTTTTCTATCCTCCAGTATAGCTTTCAGGACCCGATCAAAAACCGCCGGTTTGACACCGATATGATCGGCCTGGATATTGATAATGATCTCGCCGCCGATTTTCTGCATCACCTCGGCGGCTCGGTCGGAACCGGTGCGATGATTACAGGAGGTAATGACCGCCTCACCGCCGAAATTGAGAACAGCTTCCTGGATTTCGCGAGAATCAGTGGCAACAATGACTCTGTCGATAAGTTTTGATTTTGATGCGGCTTTATAAATGTGCTGAATCAGAGGCTTTCCGGCTATTGGAGACAGTGGTTTCCCGGGGAATCGTTTCGACGCGAAACGAGCGGGAATAACAGCCAGAACTTTGGGCTTCATGTTAACCTAACACCCTTGGAACTCTGAAAAAATCCTCATCTCTGTCCGGGGCATTGCCCAGGGCCTTTTCGGCAGGCAGCGACGGTTTAATTATATCCTCCCTTAATACGCTTCCCTCGCCTGGAAATAGGGTTTTTACAGTCGGGCCAGTTACCTCAACCGATTGAATTTTATCAAGATAAGTGAGAATTTGAGCCATGTCGCTTGAGATAATTGTCTCGTCTTCGCGAGTTAAATCAAGGCGTGCAAGCGCGGCAGCCTTTAAAATCTGAATCTTTGTAACAGGCATAAGTGATAATAACCTTAACAAATTTAAGTGTCAAGTTTTAAAATACTTTTAGGTAAAATTATCCGCTGAAGCCCGAATTTTTCCATGGCTGTTTTTAATAAATACGGTTAGGCAAAGTTTAATCGCAAATATACCGGAGGAACAAATGCCGCCTGTTAAGGATTTTCCACGAAAACCGATAAAAATAGTAAGTGTATCATTTTGAAACATGAATGGGACTATGCCTACAATAACTGAAAGATTTGAGACTATCGGCAGTGTAATTAAACCGGCGAAGACATGGGAAAAGCTGGATTACCGGAGTATGTTCGCTTTAACCTCGGAGCTTTATTCCGGCGGTCAGATTTCCACCTCGATTATCGATGAGATAGAAAATATGCTGCCGGGAAACAGTCCGTTTTTTATTCTGCGGGGCGATGAATATCTGCATCCGGCCGGGCTGCAACTGATCCCGGTTGAGACTGTCCGGGAAACCATAAAAAACGACACAGCCTGCATTTTCCGGCGTCAGCTTTATGTGAATCGGCGAATAAACGAACTCGGATATATTCTCCTGTGTACTTCACTGGGTAAGAACGCTGACGGCGATGATATTGCTGTCGGATTGATTTATTCCAATAGCCGGAGCCGGTTCGAAATCAATGAAGATCATTTATTCAGTCTGCTTGGTGAGATCCGGCGCCATTATGATTCCTTTTGTCAATCCAAAACGGCGGTAAGCTTCGCCCAGAATAAAACCGCATTTCGTTATGTCATCGATCCTGCCCATGGTGACATAATTATTCTGCAAAGGCCAAATAGTCTTGAAAATTCTCAGGCGGCCGATGCATTGAATAGACAGGTGATTGATCATCTTATTCCGGGTGTAGTCACCGACGGGGAAAGGGCTAAGGAAGATCATCTTATAAGGCGGCGTTTCAAAAATCTTAAGATTTCCAGGATAAAATTGCTCGGTCATGAATATATGCTGCTGTCGTTTAAACCTGCCGATGATATTTTATCCCCCGGCGAAAATTATGAAGAATTGATCAGAAGCTTCTCACATAAGCTTAAAGGTAAGTTAAGCGCCATTCATACTGCCTCCAGTCAGTTATCGACACAGGAAGGCAGTGTTATCGATAAGGATGATGCCGCTCTGCTGACAATCATTGAATCAGCGATCGAGGGCGCCGACAATCTTGTCACGCGTCTGGATAAATATATAAACTCAAATTCCCGCTCGGAAGAACAGGTAGATCTGCATAGACTAATACAGGACACGGTAACGGAAAAGCTGTCAGGATTGAAATCCCGGCCCTGTCCGTCTCTGGCCCTGAAGGCGGTAAAACCGTGTGTCAGAGGTGACAGCAGTCAGTTGAAAAAGGCAATAGATGAAATTCTTACTAATGCCATCGAGGCCTGCCCGCCATCGGGGGAGATTTTTATCGGGACATCACAGGATGAGGAAAATATTTCTGTAACCGCGCGCAATGATCTGTCGCCGTCGATTCGTTATGATTCACCTGCGACAGTCGCCGATCTGCATCGACCCTTTATTTCCGGTAAGCCGAGACACGCCGGAATGGGATTGTCCATCGTCAGACGAATTATTGAAGATCACGGCGGCGAAGTGGCTATCGATAAGTACCGTGAAGAAACATTTAAGGTGACGCTGTCATTGCCCGTGGATGACGAGTTTGGGGAAGAATCATAGATATGAGGATCAATTCCGATAAGTCAGTCATTCTCCTTGTTGATGATGATATCGAGTACAGGAAATCTGTCGAGATAATACTGAAAAAAAATGATTACCGCGTTTTAACAGCCGGCGGAGTCGAATCGGCTTTGGAGATTTTGAAAAACAATCATGTCGACCTGATTATATCGGATTTAAAGATGACCGATGGCAGCGGTTTTGACCTGCTTGCCAAGACCAGGGAGCTATCGCAGGAGATAGCGATAATAATTCAAACGGCGTACGGTTCGATTAAGAATGCCGTTTCGGCAATGCGACAGGGGGCATACGATTATCTTAGCAAACCATTCCGGAATGAAGAGTTGTTGATCACTGTCGAAAAAGCACTTGAAAATAAAAACATTCGCGAGGAACTCTCGGCACTTAGAGAGGAAATCGCCTGGAAGTACGGTTTCGACAGTCTGGTCGGTGTGTCGGATTCTATGACCCAATTGAAGAGTCTGGCCTCGCGCGTGGCCGGAACCGATATTGTTATTTTGATAACCGGGGCCTCGGGGACCGGTAAGGAACTGCTGGCCAAGGCAATTCATTACCACTCTTCACGCCGCCGGAAACGGTTTGTCCCAATCGAATGCACCTCGATTCCTGAGAATCTGCTCGAATCGGAATTATTCGGACATACCAAAGGTTCGTTTACATCGGCACATACCGACGGTAAAGGGCTGTTTGAAGAAGGTGATGGGGGGACAATATTCCTCGATGAGGTTGGGGATATGCCCCTTACTCTGCAGGCCAAGATATTGCGGGTCCTACAGGAATCGGAGATCAGGCCGGTCGGGTCAACCGTCTCTAAAAAAATCGATGTTCGAATTATAGCCGCGACCAATCGTGACCTGGCTGAGATGGTGAAAAAAGGATTGTTTCGTGAGGACCTGTTCTATCGTCTCAGTGTACTTCCCTTGAATATTCAACCATTAAGGGAACGTATCGATGATATTCCCGTTCTGGTGAATCACTTCCTCAAACGGGAAAATATGGAACACGAGCAAAAAATAACAATGTCCAATGATGCTATGGAAAAACTACTATCACATACCTGGCCCGGAAATGTTAGGGAGCTGGAAAATACTATCAAACGGGCCATCGCATTATCGCATAATGATGAAATCACCGATTCGGACATTGTTTTTATAACTTCCGGGGAATTGAAATCCAATAGAATCGTCCGGAGAAGTATTGATATTTCGACAGAGACCGGAACCCTTGAAGAAAGCCTGAAAATGCGTATAGAAAATATGCTATATGCCAACAACTGGAATTTGACCCTGACGGCCTCGAAGCTGGGAATCGGGCGGACAACGTTGTGGCGTAAAATCAAAAAATATAATATCAGGAAGAATAATGAATCAGTCATTGCCAGAAAAGAATGATCTGCTTGAAAAAGATTCGATCGCTCAGCTCGATGAGATCATATCTGGTCAGAATCAGTGGACTGATGGGGTGGTCACCCGCGATATCAATTGCCGTTTAGGCAATATATTTCTCCGTTCCCTGGGAGCTCTTTTTAGCCGCAATAAAAATATCTATGATCTTTTTTTCTGCCTGACCAAAAAACTAAATAAATTTTTCTCACTATCACGATCTGTCCTCATTGTCCGCTCGCATGTAGATGACAGCCTTAAGGTGATCGCAATGAAGGGCCCTCAAAATGCGCGAGTGGGCTTGGCCCTGACGCTTCCCGAGGACAATTCACTCCTTTACCGCGTATCACAGGAAGGTTCGATATATATCGAGAATTATCCTAACGGCTTTAAAGGTAATTTTATCGAGAAAAAACTGCTTTTGGATGACAATCCCGGTTCGATGGCGATCTGCC
Organism: Candidatus Zixiibacteriota bacterium; assembly: GCA_003641425.1. Classification (GTDB taxonomy): domain Bacteria; phylum Zixibacteria; class MSB-5A5; order GN15; family PGXB01; genus PGXB01. The sequence goes on along the minus strand of QNAH01000119.1, from coordinate 91 downwards.
CCATAGAGCATGACGATAATGTCCGCGGGCTGATCTGTTTGACATCGCCGGCCCTTTATGCTTTCACACTTTTCAAGGACGGCTTTCTTGA
>QNAH01000118.1 GCA_003641425.1 Candidatus Zixiibacteriota bacterium | reverse complement strand
TTCCGGGATGCGCGCGTGACTGAAATCTATGAGGGAACATCGGAGGCACAGAGAATTGTCATATCACGCGATCTGCTGAAGGACTAACCTATGGATTTCGACATAAAATACCGGGACTTCAGACAAGACGTTCGCGCCTTCTGCGAAGAAAAAATCGCACCCCATGCCGTCAAAGTCGATCAGGACCAGTTCTATTCTAAAGAGGTTCACGAAGTCGTCAACAGCCGCGGCTGGTGGGGATGTGTCGTTCCGAAAGAATACGGCGGGCTCGGCCTTTCGACCGTCGAGTATGCCATCATCGTTGAGGAGATTTCCCGCGTATGCGGCTCGACCGGCTTGACTCATGCCGCCCACAACTCGCTTGGCACCTGTCCGATTCACATGTTTGGTACCGAGGAGCAGAAAAAGAAATATTTGCCCGAAGGAGCCAAAGGAAAACTGATTGCCTTCGGTCTGACGGAACCGGAAGCCGGTTCCGATGCCGGCGGTACCAAAAGCAAGGCCGAGAAAATAGATGACGGTTATCTGCTCAATGGCACTAAGTGCTGGATCACTTCGGCCAATGTCTGCGACTATGCCATCGCTACCGCCCGCACTTCCGATGAAGGCGGCGTGCATGGTATCTCTTCGTTTGTCCTTGAAAAAGGCATGGAGGGTTTTACCGCCGGTAAGAAAGAAAACAAAATGGGATGCCGCGGTTCCGATACCGCCTATCTGCATTTTGATGATGTCAAACTTCCGGCATGGCACCTTCTCGGCGAAGAGGGCAACGGTTTTAAGGAATTTATGATCACGCTCGATGGCGGCCGCATTTCGATCGGCGCTATGGGTATCGGTATCGCCCAGGCGGCTCTGGAAATTGCTCTTAAAGTTTCAGGTAGCCGCATGGAGAACGGAAAACCGGTTTCCCGCATGCAGTCGATCCAGTTCAAACTGGCCGACATGGCTACCAAAGTCGAAACGGCTCGCCTGCTGATGTACAAAACGGCATGGATGAAGGATAACCATATTCCTTTCACCAAGATATCGGCGATGTGCAAGCTTTATGCATCCGAGGTTTGCAATTTCAACACCTATCATGCTATTGGCATTTGCGGAATGGATGGTTTGACCGACAAATATCCGGCCGAACGTTATTTCCGTGACATGAAACTGACCGAGATAGGGGAGGGGACTTCCGAGATCCAGCGCATGGTCATCGCCCGTGAAGCCCTTAGGGAAATGCAGGCTCAAATGGGAACGTAATAGACATCAATAGCGAGAAATAGCAGGGCAGGAGTCAGAAGACTCCTGCCTATTTTTTTGTGGTGTCGGGTCACCGCACCCGACACCAATTATTTTTCTCCTTCTATCTTCGGCGGCACCAGTGTAAAACCAAGCTGCTTCATTAATGAAAGCATATCATAATACACCCACTCCTCTACAATCATCCCGTTCGCTATTCGATCGATGGCGACACCCTTAAAATTAACCACACTCCCGGTGGGAGGGAGTCCCCGAAGAGTATCGGTGTGGGTTCCACTGAACGTCCAGATCCAGAATATCCTGTCGCCCGATATGTAATACTCATCCAAAGTTAATTTAAGATCTGGAATCCCGGCATGTGATCCATGATAATACTCTTTCAGCGCCGACAGGCCGACAATAGTCTCCGGCGCGCCGGGATCATGGACTACAACGTCCGGTGAGAAAATATTGTCCAGCAAATCCAGATTGTAGCTGTTGCGCGCTTCTTCATAGGTTTTGACAATTTCGGCAACCTCGGCCTTGCTGATAAGCGGCTTCGGCTCCTGCGCGCAACCGGCAGTAATCGCGATTATTAATACCGCAAGCATTAACACCGCAGGTATTTTTTGAGAATACATCTCAGCCTCCTCTGTGACAATTGTCTTAGGATTGAAATATATGAAATATTGGAAAAAACTTGATTTTGTTTATCCTATTTTAAGATAGTGTCACAGAAATATAATATCAAGTCAAATATCCGCTCTCTCATCCTCGCGAAAAAATTCACAATCAGCGGCCAATTGCCCTTGAAATCGGCCCGATAATCCCATATATTTCATTTGAAAGAATCAGGAAACCCATAATTCTATGGAGGAATTATGCCCTTTAATAAAGTCGATTATATCTGGATGAACGGTAAAATGGTCCCGTGGGATGATGCCAAAATTCATGTCCTCTCTCATGTCTGCCACTACGGTTCCGCGGTTTTTGAGGGACAGCGCTGTTATAAAACCCCCAAAGGCCCTGCCGCTTTCCGGCACCAGGACCACGTCGATCGCCTGTTCAATTCAGCCAAAATTTATCGCATGAAAATTCCTTTCACCAAGCAGGAGATTTACGATGCCTGCCTTAATCTTATAGCTATCAATGGACTCGATGCCTGCTATATTCGTCCGCTGGTCTATCGCGGCTATGACTCCCTGGGGGTAGATCCCAGCGCCTGCCCGGTCGATGTTGCCATCGCCGTCTGGCCATGGGGTAAATATCTCGGCCCGGAAGCAATGGAAAAAGGCGTCAAAGTCTGTGTCTCTTCATGGCGAAGAAACGCTCCTGATACGATGCCGATGATGGCCAAAGCGGGTGCCAATTATATGGGCAGTCAGCTTATTAAACTGGAGGCGATTTCACGCGGTTACGTCGAAGGGATTGCACTGGATGTCTATGGTCACGTCTCAGAAGGATCCGGCGAAAATATCTTTATTGTCCATAAGGGCCGCCTTATAACTCCCCCCTTGGGAGCCTCGGCTCTCGAAGGTATCACCCGCGATACCATCATGACAATCGCAAAGGAGATGGATATCGAAGTGGTCGAACAGAATATACCACGCGAAATGCTTTACATCGCCGAGGAAGTTTTCTTCACCGGCTCGGCCGCCGAAGTGTCGCCGATTTCATATATAGATGATATTCAGATTGGCCCCGGACACCGCGGCCCGATTACCGAAAAACTCCAAACACGGCTATTCGATATTGTCGAGGGCCGTGCCGATGATGTATACGGCTGGTTGACTTATGTCCCCAAAAAGGAAAATATCCCGGCCAAATAAACGGGGGAATTATGACAATCGCCATTGGTTCGGATCATGCCGGATTTGAGTTAAAGGAAAAAGTTAAGTCTATCCTGATGAAACTGGGCGAGGGGGTTGTTGATTTCGGAACCGACGGAAAAGATTCCGTGGACTATCCCGATTACGGATTGAGGGTGGCTAATGCTGTTGCTAACGGGGAAGCGAATCGTGGAATTGCCATTTGCTGGACCGGTAATGGGATGACAATTGCCGCCAATAAAGTAAAAGGTATTCGCGCCACACTCTGCCTGAACAGGGAAATGGCATATTACGCCAGACTGCATAATAATTCCAATGTCCTGACCATGTCGCAGAAATACACCGATCCCGATGAGGTCGAGGAAATTCTGAAGATGTGGCTGGAGACAGAATTCGAGGGCGGTCGGCATGAGCGACGGCTGAATAAAATCAAAGAGGCTGAAGAAATATAAAAACCGTATTTTTGTATAATAAGGGCAGGCCTCGATAACGGCCTGCCTTATGATTGAAAAATTAAAAAGGTATGGTAATATGTCATATTTAAAAGAAATCGATCCCGAAATATATGACGCGATTTTAAAGGAAGTCAATCGCGAGTCCGACAAGCTGGAACTTATCGCTTCGGAAAACTTCGTTTCCGAGGCCGTTCTTGAAGCGGCCGGCGGGATCATGACTAACAAGTACGCCGAGGGATACCCCGGTAAACGCTACTACGGCGGTTGTGAATTTGTCGATATCGCCGAGGAGCTCGCCCGCGAACGCGCCAAAAAGCTGTTTGGCTGCGAACATGCCAATGTCCAGCCGCATTCCGGATCACAGGCCAATATGGCCGTCTATTTCACTATCCTCGAACCCGGTGACAAAGTCATGGGATTGGATCTCTCTCATGGCGGTCATCTCACTCACGGTCACCCCATCAATTTTTCAGGCAAACTGTTCGAGTTCCACGGCTATCAGGTCGAGAAAGAAACCGAAGTCGTCGATATGGACAAGCTGATTGCCCTGGCTAAAGAGATAAAACCGAAATTGATTGTTACCGGGGCCTCGGCCTATCCGCGTATTCTCGATTTTGCGAAATTCCGCGAAGCCGCCGATGCTGTCGGGGCCTATCTGATGGTCGATATCGCCCATATTGCGGGGCTTATCGCGGCCGGATACCACCCGTCACCGATACCATACGCCGATTTTGTAACCTCCACCACACACAAAACCCTCCGCGGCCCGCGAGGAGGTATGGTTATGTGCAAGGAAAAATATGCGGCTGATCTCGACCGGACCGTCATGCCGGGTATTCAGGGCGGCCCGTTGATGCATATCATCGCCGCCAAAGCCGTTGCTTTCAAAGAAGCCATGTCCGACGATTTCAAAGACTATCAGAAACGGATTCTCGAAAATGCCAGAACTATGTCCGAAGAATTGAAAGCCAGAGGTTATCATATCGTTTCCGGCGGCACCGATACGCATCTATTCCTGATGTCGTTCCTTGATCGCGATTTCAGCGGCAAAAAAGTCGAAAAGGCGCTGGACAAGGCCGGTATTACCGTCAACAAAAATACCGTGCCGTTCGACACCCGCAAGCCATTTGTCACCTCTGGTATCCGTATCGGGACCCCGGCCCTGACCACCCGCGGTATGGGTGTGGAGGAGATGAAAACCATCGCCGATTTCATCGATCGGGCTATTATCAATATGAAGGATGACGAGGAACTCGATAAGATAAGACTGGAAGTCAAAGCTCTTTGCGATAAATTCCCGCTTTATCCCGGAAGAAAAGAATAATATTGAGTTATATTTATCCTTGAGCGAACAGGCCGGGCCGATTATCGGGCCGGCCTTCATTTTTGATTATCTTTCGTATATCAAGTGGTATATGGTAACTCGAATGGCTGATTTTTATATTTATTTTGATATTTGAAAATTATATAATTTTTGCAAGGAGGATTATTATATGTTAGTCCAATTTTCAATGTTTCCGACCGGGGGCAAAGAATCCGCCTCGGGCGAAGTCTCAAAAATCATCGACCTGATAGATAAATCAGGCCTGCCGTATAAAACCTCATCCATGTCAACCGTTATCGAAGGCGATTGGGACTCTATTATGAAACTTATTAATAAATGTCGCCTGCGAATGCGCCGAAATAATAACAGAATATATATGGTTCTGACTATGGATGACCGCAAAGGCGCCAAAAAACGCCTGACCGGCAAAATCGAGTCGCTTGAGAAAAAACTGAAACGAAAAATCAAATCATAATATGAGGTTGGCTTATGTCTGCTTTTAGAGTCGTGCTGATAACCGTCCCGTCCGACAAGGCGGAAGAATTGTCGCAGAAAATAGTCGAAAACAAACTTGCCGCCTGCGTAAATATTGTCGAGAAAGTAAAATCCGTATATTACTGGAAAGGCGTCCTCAAAAAGGATACCGAGAGTATGCTCTTCGCCAAAACCACCACCAAAAAAGTCGAACGATTGATTAAGTTTATTCGTGAGGTTCACACCTACGAACTGCCCGAAGTGGTCGCCGTGACTATCACTGAAGGCAATCCCGATTATCTCGACTGGCTCGATAGGGAGACCAGTCAATGAAGTCACGGGAAGTTAAAGACGGTTATCTGATTCGCCTTGAAAAAGGAGAAAAGGTCATCGCCTCCCTGACTCAATTCGTTAAACAAAATAATATCCCGGCCGGCTTTATCACTGGCATGGGTGCTTTTGCCGAGGCCACTCTTGGAATATTCGAGCCTGAGAAAAAAGAATATTTCAAAAAAGAATTCCGGGGTGATCTCGAGGTCGGCAATCTGACCGGCAATATCTCATGGCTCGAAGAGACCGGCGAGCCGTTCGTCCACGCCCACGTTACCATCGCCGACCATTCTTTGTGCGGATGCACCGGACATCTTTTCGAGGCAATCGTTTCGGTCACTCTCGAAGGCTATATAAAAACCTTTAAAGAAAAACTGAACCGGAAAAGAGATCCGGAGATGGGGTTCAACTTTTGGCAACTGTAAATACCGATTGTCCGATTATCACGCTGACCACCGATTTCGGCCTGAACGATAACTACGCCGGAATCGTCAAGGGGATAATCACATACCTCAACCCCTGTGCGCGTATTATCGATGTCACCAACAATATCCCCCCGTTTAATATCGAGGCCGGAAAATACTTGCTGGAAACGACCTATCGAAATTTCCCGCCCGGAACCGTGCATCTCGGCATTGTCGATCCCGGTGTCGGCACAAAAAGAAAATCACTGGTCGTCGAAACCGCCGACCATTTCTTTGTCGGCCCCGATAACGGCCTGTTCTCATTTCTAACTGCACGGCAGATAAAGCGGGTTATCTCGATTACCAACAAGAAATATTTCCTCAAAGATGTTTCGCCGACTTTCCATGGCCGCGATATATTCGCTCCCATCGCCGCTTATCTTTCGCGCGGAGTCTTGCCTTCTGAATTCGGCCGTGAAATCAAAGCAATTAAAAGATTCCAGCCCCGCAAAAAAGCAGGGAAAAGGGGTGCCCACGCCGGGAGAATCATCTATATCGATCGATTTGGGAATCTGGTGACCTCTTTCAAAGTCTCCGATATTCCTTCAGGCAAGCGGGAAGTATATATCGATAAACACAAAATCGGCCGCATAAGAGGCACATTCGGTGTCGTAAAACGCGGCCAGCCTGTCTGCTATGTAAATTCCTTCGGCTATCTTGAAATAGCAATAAATCAAGGCTCGGCCGCTGAATACTTCGGGGTCGATTACAAATCGGGCGCCAAGATTTTAATTGCGTTGGCCTGATATGCTTATTAGATTGGTTTCATGAAATTAAACAACATCAACAATCGTCCCTCATGGCATGAATACTTTATGCGTATCGCCATGCTCGCGGCCACCCGTTCCACCTGTCTCAGGCGCCAGGTCGGGGCGGTAATCGTGAAAGACAAGAAGGTTCTCGCCACCGGCTATAACGGCTCGCCCTCCGGTCTCAAGCATTGTCTCGAGGTCGGCTGTATGCGCGAGGAAATGGGGATACCCTCCGGTCAGCGGCACGAGCTCTGCCGGGCCATCCATGCCGAACAGAATGCCATTATCCAGGCGGCGACTTCCGGCGTGTCCATCTCCGGCGGGACTCTTTATTCGACCACATTTCCGTGTATTTTGTGTGCCAAGATGCTTATCAATGCGCAAATAAAAGAAATCTATATCGCCGAGGGATACCCCGATGATCTCTCCCGCGAGATGCTCGATGAGGCAGGAATTACCATCCATCGGCTGACGATCAAAAACGTAGACCTGAGTGATATCAATGTCGAGGATATGATAAAATGAAATGCCCCTTCTGCGGACATGAGGAGGACAGGGTCGTCGATTCCCGGACGGCCCAGGACGGACGCGCGGTCCGCCGCCGACGCGAATGTATAAAATGCAAAGAGCGTTTTACCACCTATGAGTATATCGAAAATGTCGTCCTGACCGTTCTCAAATCGGATGACCGGCGCGAACCGTTTGACCGCGCCAAGCTTCTCCACGGAATCAAACTGGCCTGCAACAAACGCCCGGTATCGGATAAAAGAATCGAGGCTATTGTCAACGAGGTCGAGGTCAAACTGCAGGAGCGCTCCAAAAGCGAAGTGACCAGCAAATTTATCGGCGAACTGGTCATGGGGCAGTTGCGCAATATCGATGAGGTCGCCTATGTCCGTTTTGCCTCGGTCTATCGTAAATTTCAGGATAAGGCCGAGTTTTTTGAAGAACTAAAAAAGCTGTTGGGCTGAGAACAAACGTTTCCGTCATATACCCTTAATCCGAAAAAATAATTGACTTATGGCGTCTTACAACGCTAATTCCCTTGTATTATGACGAATTACACAGATTCCGAACTGCCGGAAAAAGACAAAGAAAAAGAAAACAAAGACGAACAAGAGACAAGAGCC
>QNAH01000117.1 GCA_003641425.1 Candidatus Zixiibacteriota bacterium | reverse complement strand
TGCCAAATGTTTTGTAGTTGAACGAAAAAAACAGAGGTATAGATGGATAAGAAAAAACAGGCCCTGTTCGAAGCCAGAGCCAAAATAATCAAAGCTATGGCGCATCCGACCCGGCTGTTCATTGTCGATGAGCTTTCCAAACATGAAAAATGCGTCTGCGAACTGACTGAGATGATTGGCGCCGATACCTCGACCGTCTCCAAGCATCTTTCGATTCTTAAAGGCGCGGGTATCGTCACCGATGAAAAACGCGGCTCCCAGGTGTACTACCAGCTTCGCGCACCCTGTGTCCTGAACTTCTTTGGCTGTGTCGAATCGGTCCTGAAAACTAATGCCAAAGAACAGATGCAACTGCTTAAACGCTGATTTGTCCAAAAGGAAACGGATTATATAGATGCATTGGAAAACTGAGTGGAAACCGCTGGCGGCAATCACCGCCGTCTTTCTGGTCTTCTTTTATCTCCCGATAGAGTCCTTCCGCCTGAAAAACGCCGTCTGGGAAGCGCTCTATCTGACCAAATGGTATGCGCAGGAACATGTCCTGCTCTGCCTGATTCCGGCCTTCTTCATCGCCGGCGCTATCGCCGTTTTTGTCAGCCAGGAATCGGTCATGAAATACCTCGGCGCCAAAGCCAAAAAAGTGCTGGCCTACGGGGTCGCGTCGGTATCGGGGACCATACTGGCCGTATGTTCATGCACCGTCCTGCCGCTTTTTGCCGGTATCTATCGCATGGGCGCCGGACTCGGCCCGGCCACCGCTTTCCTGTATGCCGGCCCGGCCATTAATGTTCTGGCCATCATCCTGACCGCCCGGGTCCTCGGTCTGGAACTGGGTATCGCCCGTGCTGTCGGCGCGATTGTTTTCAGTGTCATCATCGGTCTGATGATGCATTTTCTCTTCCGCAAAGAGGAAGCCGCTCGAACCGAGGCGCAGATGGCCATGCCTGAAGCCGAAACCAAACGTACCCTCAGGCAAAACATCATTTATTTCGCGGCGATGGTGGCCATATTGATTTTTGCCAACTGGGGCAAACCGGATCAGGCCGAAGGCTTCTGGTCCATTATTTATTCATACAAATGGCTTATCACCGGGTTGTCCGCAATAATATTCGCTATTGTCCTCGTGCTCTGGTTTGAATTGAAATGGTGGAAAGTGACGGCGGTCGCAATACCCACCGCAGTCCTCGCTTTTATCTTTTCCGATCAGCCGATGATTCCCTTTGCCGCGGCTGTTATCGGACTCTCGATTATAACCGCCAATGACAAAGGCGAACCCGGCAACTGGTTCGAGGAAAGCTGGGGCTTTGCCAAAAAAATAATGCCGCTTCTTTTCTTCGGCGTACTTGTGGCTGGTTTGCTTCTCGGCCGCCCCGGCGGCGAGGGCCTTATCCCGTCGCAGTGGGTCAGCCGTTCGGTCGGCGGTAATTCGATCGGCGCCAACCTGTTCGCCTCGGTCGCGGGAGCCTTCATGTATTTCGCTACATTAACCGAGGTCCCCATTCTGCAGGGTTTGCTTGGTAACGGTATGGGCAAGGGCCCGGCGCTGGCCCTTCTTCTGGCCGGCCCGGCTTTGTCGCTTCCCAACATGCTCGTTATCAGAAGCGTTATGGGGACAAAAAAGACCGTCGTTTTTGTAACGTTGGTGATTATTATGGCGACCATCACCGGCCTGATATATGGAGCAATGATGTGATTAGATACAGATTTACCGTTTATGCCTTGGACAGATGAGGAATGACAATGCAAAATTCCGACAATAATATCAACTGGAAATTATATACCGCGATCAGTCTGATTATGATTGCGGGGGTGACCCTCGCCGCCGCCCTGACCCGCCTCTGGGTTATAACCGCGATACCCATTGGATTTTTGTTCGGCTTCTTTTTGCAGAAGGGTGATCTATGTGGCTCCTCTGCGTGCAGCGAAGTTCTGGTGATGAGGGATTGGCGCAAACTATTTGGACTTTGGGTGGTGATTGTTACCGCCATGGCCGGTATTGCCGCGCTTGATCTGTTAAATCTCGTGGAGCTGAATCCCAAACCGCTGATTTATCTCAATTATATTATCGGCGGCGTCATTTTCGGCGTGGGGACGGTCCTTGCCGGAGGCTGTGTCAGTGGGGCCCTGTACAAAGCCGGAACCGGCAACCTTAATTCCATAGCCGCTCTGACAGGAATACCTGTCGGCGTTATGATGGTCGAGTTCGGCCCGCTGAATTTCTTTCAAAAATGGATGAAACAGCATATCGTAAAAATGAACGACGGCGGTGCAGTAAGTCTGCCGAGTGTTCTGGGATTACCTTTCTGGTTGCTTGCCGTCGCCTTCGGTATTATAACCGTCGTTGCGGTTTTTATTTACCGAAGCCGCCGCAAGCCTGTACATAATAATCTGGTGGCCGCAGATATCCCATTTTGGGAACGAGTCCTCACCCGTCCCTGGAAAGTGTGGGCATCCGCCGTTGCCATCGGCTTACTTATGATCCCTGCATATCTGTCGTCAGATGCCTCCGGCCGCAATTATCCGCTGGGTGTAACTCATGGCGTCATGCAGGCTGAGTTGTTGATTATAGACCATGACTTTAATCATATCTGGAAAGCAAAAACGGCCGATCCGGTCCCCTCGGAAATAAAACAGGAGACTACATCGAATGTACAGCAACGGGCCGTAAAACCCAAAGGCAAAAAAGTTGTCTGGTGGCTTATCGGGCTTGTGATAAGTCTTGTGTGCGGTTCATGGGTGTCGGCGCGAATGTCGGGAAAAGCACGCCTGCTTCCCAAACCGCCAGGTGAGATTTTAATCGCCATCATCGGCGGATTTCTGGTCGGTATCGGAGCCGCTATCGGCGGCGGATGTGTCGTCGGCAATATTATGTCCGGATGGGCACTGATGTCCGTCGGAACATTCATTTTCGGGATTGTTACCGTGCTGGCCAATTGGGTAACGACATATTTCTATCTTATGGGTGGACAAACAGGGAAATAGACTAATGGTCAATGTGAAAGTGAGGATAAAATGAAGGAGATTCTAATTTTGGGCACAGGCTGCGCCAAATGCGAGAAGCTGTACGAAAATGTCAGGCAGGCCGCGGCTCTTCTCGGCATGCAGTGCAACATTCAAAAAATCACCGACATACAGGAAATCATGAAGCATGGGGTCGTCATGACTCCCGGCCTGGTGATCGACGGTGAAATCAAACTGACCGGCAAGGTCCCTTCGGTCGATGAACTTAAAAATATGCTGGCATAGAATTTTTTGCGAACAACACCAAACCCGAAAAGAGGAGATAACGGTATGAAGTGTAAGGTATTCATTCTGATTGCGTTTTTCATCTTTATAATTTCCTTTGCTGTTATGGTTGATGCACAGGAGAAGGCTGAATCGGATACGATCAAAGCCGATAAAAGCGTACCTGTAACAGACAGCGCCGCCATTGGCGAGCCGGCGGATACTTCCGATATTTTTATCGCCTATTATTTCCACGGTACTCGCCGATGCGCCACCTGTAAAAAACTTGAGGCATACACTGCCGAGGCTGTTCAGGATGGTTTCCCTGAGTTGTTAAAATCAGGTAACCTGGAATGGCGCGCGGTCAATATCGACGAGGATGAATTTAAGCATTATATCGATGACTACAAATTGTATACCAAGACAGTTATTCTTTCACATATTGTTGACGGCAAAGAAACCGAGTGGAAAAATCTGGAAAAGATCTGGAATCTGGTCGGCAACAAAGATAAATACATAAAATACCTCCAGACCGAAATCGAAACTTTTATGGAGAAGGATTGATGGATCCGTTTTTTATCGGAGCCGCATCGGCTGTCTGGCTCGGCATTCTGACCTCGATCACCCCCTGTCCGCTGGCGACAAACATCGCGGCTATCAGCTTTGTCGGTAAACGAGTCGGCAATCCCCGGATGGTTATGCTGTCGGGGATTATGTACATGCTCGGCCGAATGATCGTATATATCATCCTTGGGGCGATCATCGTTGCCAGCATCCTATCCATGTCGGAACTGTCGTTTTTCCTGCAGGGAACTGTCAACAAAATCCTCGGCCCGCTGTTGATTGTCGTCGGGATTTTTGTCATTGGCATTATACCGCTCAATCTGCCTTCATTCGGTATCAGTCAAAATATGCAGGAAAAGGTGGCTGGTTACGGTGTCTGGGGAGCCGGCATTCTCGGCCTGATTTTTGCCCTCTCGTTTTGCCCGGTCTCGGCGGCGCTGTTTTTCGGCTCATTGATTCCGCTGGCCGTCAAGCATAACTCCAGCCTGGTCATGCCGTCGCTTTATGGCATCGGAACCGCCCTGCCGGTGATGCTTTTCGCCTTTGTCCTTGGTATCGGAACAGGCGCCGTCAGTAAAATATTCAACCGGCTGACACAGTTCGAAATCTGGGCCCGCAGGGTAACCGGGGTCACTTTTATTCTGGTCGGGATATATTATTCTATGATATATATTTTGGGAATTCAATTATGAGAGATAACGATCTCTGCGTATGTTAACAAACAATTGAATCGACTCTGAGTTAAACCGATGAGCCATGCAAAAAAATAAATTGAAAATACTCTTTCTTTGCACCGGTAATTCCTGTCGCTCGCAGATGGCCGAGGGATGGACACGACACCTGTTTAACGATCAAATCGAGGTCTGGTCAGCCGGAATCGAAGCGCACGGCCTCAATCCGTATGCCGTCAAGGTAATGGCCGAGACCGGAGTCGATATCTCGCATCATTCCTCGACTCATGTCGATGAACTGATACACATTCCGTTTGATTATGTCATAACCGTTTGCGATCACGCCTCCGAACACTGCCCGATCTTCCCGGGCAAAGCCGGAGTTATCCATCGTGGTTTCGATGATCCTCCCAAATTGGCCGCTTATGCTGAAACCGAGGAGGAAGCGTTGACTCATTATCGCCGTGTCCGTGATGAGATCGAAACCTTTGTGGAAACACTCCCGGAAGTACTTAAAACCAAAGAGGTTTAGATATGACTGCCAAAGCATGCATAACCAAACAGCCCGGCGGATTGAATGTCTTCGAAAAATACCTTACGGTCTGGATCATTTTCTGCATTCTGGGCGGTATTGCCCTGGGTAAGATCGCTCCCGGTGTCGCCTCATTTCTCGACGGCCTTTCCATAAATGTCAATCAGGCGCCGGTGGTTTCGATCCCGATTGCGATCTGCCTGTTCTTCATGATGTACCCGATTATGGTTAAAATCGACTTTGCCGAAATTATCCGCGCCGGGAAAAATGCCAAACCGGTCGGCCTGACCCTCATCATAAACTGGCTTGTCAAACCGTTTACCATGTACGCCATTTCGATATTTTTCCTGGGAACGCTCTTTTATACTTTTATCGGTCCGGAGGCTGTCGATCATGTCCGCTTACCGCTGGGGCTCAACCTCCCCGTCGGGGCAACGCACGGTGATGGTGTGGTTGTCCTTGTCGATGGCCTGAAAATGCTGGAGGTCCCTCTCTGGCGAAGTTATCTTGCCGGATGTATTCTTCTCGGGATTGCACCGTGCACCGCCATGGTGTTGGTCTGGGGTTATCTGGCTAAAGGCAACGACGGTCACACCCTGATTATGGTAGCCGTCAACTCGCTGGTCATGCTCTTTCTGTACGGACCACTTGGCAGTCTTCTGCTTGGTGTCGGGCGTTTGCCGGTACCCTGGCAGGCCCTTCTGCTCTCGATCGGCATCTATGTCGCCCTGCCTTTGGTGGCCGGGTACTTTTCACGAAAATGGATCATTGCCGTCAGGGGAGAGCAATGGTTTAAAGAGAAATTTCTGCATATCCTCACACCGATCACCATTGTGGCCCTTTTAATTACCCTTATACTGCTGTTTTCGTTCAAGGGTGAGGTTATCCTCTCCAACCCGCTGACAATCCTGTGGATCGCTATCCCGCTGTTTATCCAGACCAATATCATTTTCTGGATTACCTATGGATTGGCAAAACTGATGGGGTTATCGTACCGTGATGCCGCTCCGTCGGCCATGATCGGTGCTTCGAATCACTTCGAGGTGGCTATTGCTACCGCCACCATGCTTTTCGGTCTCTCGTCGGGAGCCGCCCTGGCCACCGTGGTTGGGGTCCTTATTGAGGTTCCGGTGATGTTGATGCTGGTGAAAATATGCCTCCGGACAAAAGACTGGTTCCCGCAATCAGCCGGAGGCTGATTTACTTAATACACACATCCCGCCAGCGGCTCGGGGCCGCCTTTATACAGATATCCGATCAAATATGTCACATCCAGAATGTTGACCGTGCAACTGGCGTTGGGATCGGCGTTATTCATGTCCGCCGGTTCCGGCCCGCCCTTGTATAAATAGTTAACCAGATGAGTGATATCCAGAATATTCAATGCCCGGTCGCCGTTGGCATCGCCATACAAAACTGATTCCTCTGAAAAATATTCAAATACCTTCGCAATCAACGCCTGCGCGCTTTCTTCAGTCAGGTAATACAATGGAAACCCGAGAATGACTCTTTTGCCGTGATGAGTATCCAGGACTATTCCGACAGGTTTATTTCCGTAAAAAGTACTCGAGGATATCGAATTGAATGTATAGATGACTTCTGCGGTGGGAGCGGCCGTGAAAATATCCACATTCTGAAGCGGGGAGTGATAATATGTATCACCGCGAATTTCAAGATCCGGCCATCCGTTGACACCCGCCGCGCCGGTGAAATCATTGATCGGACTCTGGGCAATATATGTGATACCAAAATTCTCATAATAAAAATTGCCCGGATAAAAATAACTCTGCCCGGTTATGGAATATATCGTCTCCCAGCCGGCCAGGAAGAAATCTGTTTCATAGTCGAAATACCAGTCAAGGCTGTCAATCGATTCGCTTAAGAAATGAGCCGAATTGTCGTCATCAACATAGAAAATCGAATTGTACTGTCCGACTGTCGATCTGCTTAAAGACGGCATGCCATCCTGTACAACCTGACGGGTGTATGTCGAATCTCCGAATGCAGTTATATAATAATTAAGTTGCTCCGATTCCGTCGGGTTATTGCCGTCATCCTGGGTTTCATCAACAAGGAGTATCCCGCCGTCGAATGTCGCCGCGACCGCCCATTCGCCCGCCGATGGAGTGGATTCGTTAAGATCGGCATCGACCGCCGCCACGGCATAGGTATATTTTTGATAAGGTTCCGCCGTTCCATCGATAAAAAAATTGTCGGTTATGTTATCCGCCAGTAATTCATATTCACCAAATTCCGGCCTCCGATACACCCTGTAATGACTGAAATCAAGTTCGGTACTGGGTGCCCAGCTAAGCTCGATTGAATTAAGAGCCGGTTCAACCGTAAACCGCTCCGGCGTTCGCGGTGTCACCATCGGTACCTCGGAGGATAACATGATTCCTATCGGCGGATAACCGTCCGGCGGAATGGAAATAACACCACAGAAATATCTCTGGCCCTCCGTCAGACCGGTCAGGTCATATTGGCAGGTTATTGGGGGAACATCGATCGTATCGGTTAAAACGTCTTCCTCGATCCCGTACGCTATTTTATACTGATATGTGTCATTACAATTCTCCCAGCTTACCCTGAGACTTTGTCCGTCGCCGGCATCTTTCAGCGTGCAGGCTATCGGCGGCGCCGACTGATCGATAATCGCTACCGCCGCGGCCGTCATTCGGACTATTTTTTCCATATAGGAAAAGTCGAGAATACTCGATATATCGTAATCGGTATGAATTCCGGGCGTGAATTCCGCCTCGACCGGCGTGATATTATAGTAACCGCAGTCTCCGAACGGCTCGGAGTCGCAATACGTGCCGGTGTAATGAATGGGAATCAGATTTTCGACACGCGTGCCGGCATCTGAAAATACCTTGGCGTATGCAAAGGGACAATCCCGGAATATATCGAAATCAAGGACATCGTCGCCCTGGTATGAATCCATATCAAAATTGATCATCAACTCGATCTCGGCACCGTCGTTATACAGAAGATCGGCGCAATGCTGCGC
>QNAH01000116.1 GCA_003641425.1 Candidatus Zixiibacteriota bacterium | reverse complement strand
TTCTCCTAGTCAGAGGCCCTTTTGGGCTTTCTGAGCCTGTTTTATTGTTTGAGTAATCGCTGGAAGTTGTTGTGGGGCTTAAAATTAAATACCCCCGGCAGGATTCGAACCTGCTACCCTCTGCTTAGAAGGCAGATGCTCTATCCTAATGAGCTACGGGGGCATAGGATTTCAGGACTCAGGGCGCGCCGCCCTCTCCCCTCTTCATATTTACGGCGCCAAAGATAATTATTTTAACCCGGCTTGGCAACAGGAAATTGACTTCTTTATCGCGCCGTCAGGAATGCTTTCCTGATGGCGTAATAGACGGCGGAAAAGAATCGCGCCCGTACAGATGAGAGACGAGAACAGAGTAATCGGCGAATTGTCAGATTCGCCGCGGCAGCCGGATCTATCCGGTGCGTCCGAGAACCCGCCGATTACGAGGGGCGTACATTCCCGCCTTCGCGGGAATAACAAAACAGCTTTATAATTGATACAAAAAATCACCATCATATTGCGGGTTGAATATCGAGTGATTCAAATATTTTTCTTGACAGGCTAATATTTTTTGCTATTTTGACGAAACAACGGTAATATTATATCGTAACGATTAATAATATGAGCTAACTCGTCGCAAAAAGGAATCACGATCTTATGATTAACATTCAGATGACATATGCGTGTGCATCTGCCATTGGGCTTAATGCATCATTCCGCGGCGGGGGAGGCTCACCTCTATTGTGAAAATTGTCACAAGTTATAAATTAACCCGCCGCACCCTGAAAGGTTCGGCGGGTTTTTTGTTTCCTGTTCGAACCGGCGGCAAACCCAACAAACTGTTAAACTTAAGGGTGTTATAATGACTGGCGAACTTTATGAAGATGAAAAAATAAAGCCGGAAGAGAAAGCTATAAGATCGCGAAAAGCTTTCGCCAAACTGCTTCCGCTACTGAAAGCACATACGCGTGGTCTGCTGGTTTGCCTGTTTCTGCTGGCCGGCGGGACTCTTCTATCGATATACTGGCCTATCCTTCTGAAACGGGCTATGGATATTGATATAAAGAATGGGGATTTCAACGGACTTCTGGTCACGGTCGGCCTTATCGGTTTGATCCAGATAACGACCCTGGCACTTCAATATGTACAAAGGATCAAGCTTGAGACGATCGGACAGAATATCATGGTCGATCTGAAGCGGAAACTGTTCGACCATATATTGTCGCTTGATGTTTCGTTCTTCGACAAAAACCCGGTCGGACGATTAATGGCCAGGGTGGAATCCGATACCGAATCTCTTCGAATGCTGTTCACCAACACAGTTGTGCTGGTGGTCGGAGACATGATTCTGATTACCGGTATTTTCGCGGTGATGTTCTATTACAGCTGGCGGCTGGCTTCGATACTTATCATGATCCTTCCGGTGGTGGCGATACTGATGATTGTCTTTGAGCGGTTGACGACTTCCCGCTTTTT
Source organism: Candidatus Zixiibacteriota bacterium (assembly GCA_003641425.1). Classification (GTDB taxonomy): domain Bacteria; phylum Zixibacteria; class MSB-5A5; order GN15; family PGXB01; genus PGXB01. The sequence goes on along the minus strand of QNAH01000116.1, from coordinate 6,620 downwards.
CGAAGTGCGAAAGAAAATGGCGGAGATAACCGCCAGGCTGGCCGAGTTCCTGCACGGGATGTCGATTATTCAGATTTTCCACCGCGGCGCTTATGCCCGCGAGCAGATTTATCGGGTCAACGAGTTGAAGTTCAAGGATGATTCATTTGTCAATATCGGCGTCTGTATCTTTTTCAACACGGTCTTTTTCTTTGAATACGTCATGATCGGATTGACATTGTACTTCGGTGCCAGGTGGATAGAATCGGGGGCAATCACAGTCGGGACAATCGGGATGTTCATCATCCTGATCTGGCGATCATTTGACCCGATCTGGCGTGCTTCGGAGCAATTGGCTACAATTCAGAAAGCGATTGCGGGCGCCAAGCGTATTTTTGCCCTACTGGCGACTGATCCGACCATATATGATCCGGAAAAGCCGGTGGTCTGGAGCAAACTCGAAAACAGCATCAAATTCGACCATGTCTGGTTTTCATATACCAATGACGACAACTGGGCCCTGAAAGATGCTACGTTCGAGATACCGGTTGGTCGGCGGGTTGCCCTGGCCGGAGTGACCGGCGGCGGCAAGACGACGGTTATCTCGCTTTTGCTGCGGTTTTACGATCCACAGAAAGGTCGTATCACAGTCGACGGGATCGATATACGGGATATCAGCCGCGCCGAACTTCGCAAACGATTCGCACTGGTGCTTCAGGATATAATCCTCTTCCCCGGTGATGTTCAATCAAACATCAATCTGGAATCCGAGGAAATGTCCAATGAGCGGCTTATAGAGGTATCACAGACAGTCCAGGCGGACCGGTTCATTAACCGACTGCCGGACGGTTACAAGACCGGGGTTTCGGAGAAGGGTTCGAATTTCAGCCGCGGCGAGAGACAGCTTCTGTCGTTCGCCCGGGCGCTGGCGGTTGATCCCGACGTGCTGGTGCTCGATGAGGCAACCAGTTCGGTCGATCCGGAGACAGAGCGGACAATCCAGGATTCGCTTCGGAAGCTGATGGCGGGACGGACCTCGCTGGTGATAGCGCACCGGCTCTCGACCATTCTCGATGTGGATGAAATCCTGGTAATACGCCGCGGCGAGATAATCGAACGCGGCACGCATACGAAATTGATTTTGAAAAACGGCTATTATTCAAAACTGTTCCATTTACAGTTTAAAAACAGAAATGGGGTGGTTGCCAATGTTTGATAAAATAAAATGGTTTTGGAAATATTATAAAGACTACAAATATGTTCTGGCGGTCCTGATCCTGCTTACGCCGATTCAGGCCGCCTTTCAGGTGACAATACCGCGACTGATCGAATTTACGGTCGATTATGTCAAAACCGGCCAGGTTCCCGACAACCGGTTTGCCCAGTGGTTGAACGATCTCGGCACCGGACTCGGGCTTTCATCGGTGGCAGTTTTCACATTGTCGCTGATACAGATCGGTTTTGCCGCGAGTGTGTTGTATGCATTCGTGCAGTCGCACCGGGCCTGGATGAACATCAAGCTGGAGTGGCTGTTCCGTCAGGACGCATTCAACGGTATAACATCGAAAGGTCCAAACTTTTTCAACAAGTTCCGGACCGGCGACCTGGTTACGAGAATGACGGATGATGTTGCCGAGAAACTATCGTGGTTTGCCTGTTCGGGGATTTTCCGGACGTACGAGGCACTGTTGATGGTCAGCTTTGCCCTGGTGATGATGGTCTCGATAGATCCGATGCTGACGCTCTGGTCGGCGGGGCCGCTGCCGATATTGATCTTTATCTTTTTCAAGAGCTCATCGCTTCTCGATAAGAGGTATGATCATCTCCAGAAAAAGATATCGATTCTTAACGATGTCATGGAATCCTGTTTTTACGGGATCAGGGTGGTCAAGGCCTATGTCAAGGAAAAGGCCCAGAAGGACAAATTCGACAGAGCCGTTTATGACCGCCGGACAGCCGAGATTTCTCAGATCAAGGCGACCACTGTCATAGATTCGATGTACATGTATATCTGGCAGTTCGGGATAATAATCGTCCTCCTGGCAGGCGGCTATATGGCCATAAACTCCAGCCTGTCGATGGGGAAACTGGTTGCCTTCATTTACTATGTCGTGTACATGATCTTCCCGATGTTCGACATCGGTCAGTTCCTGGTGAAATCCCGCCAGTCGGCGGTTTCTATCAATCGTCTGCTGGAGCTTGAAAAGGTATCGCCGATGGTCAATAACGGCGGGACAATCGCCTGTAACGGCAACACGCGCGGGGATCTCAGCTTCGAGAATGTCGAGTTCTCGTTTGAGGACTCCGAACGCAGAATAATCGATTGTATCTCGATGGAGATCAAGGCGGGACAGACGGTGGCACTGGTCGGCAAGATCGGTTCCGGGAAAAGCTGGCTGGTCAATATGATCCCGAGGCTGGTCGATCCCACCGGCGGGACGATCAAACTTGACGGACGCGACCTCCGGGAATACCGTCTGGAGGATCTCCGGCGTATTATCGGTTATGTTCCGCAGGAGCCGGTTTTGTTCAGCGATACGGTACGTAACAATATATTGTTCGGTCGTGAAGATATTCCTGACCTCGTGATGGAATGGGCGGTCGAGGTATCGCAGTTGAAAGAGGAAATCGAAACCTTCCCGCAAGGAATCGAAACGCCGATCGGGACGCGCGGGATGTCGATCTCGGGCGGTCAGAAACAGCGTCTGGCTTTGGCCAGGGCGCTGGTCGGCAAACCCCGGATATTGATCCTCGACGATTGCACGTCGGCGCTTGATTCACGCACCGAGGCGGCGCTCTGGGATCGGATGCATGAGGTCATGCCGGATATGACGGCGATTCTTATCACACATCGCCCGGACACACTCGAGCAGGCCGATATGATCTATGTTCTCGAAAACGGCCGTATAGCGGAATCAGGGACTCATTATGATCTGGTTTCGGGTGAAACCAGGTATGCCCGTATTTACAGGCGTTCGCGGCTCGAAGCTGAAGTCACGGGAGCATAACGACATTCATATAACATGCCCGGATGTTTTATATATCCGGGCATTTCTTTTTTTGGATTTCCTTGACAGGGAATAATATTCCGGTAACTTGGGTATTATTCCGGGTATTTACGCAATCATAGTTTAGACTGGAGCGGATCAGTCATTTACGTCGAAATTAATATCAATGATTGAAAATTACAAAATATGCCGCTCGCCCTGCCAGCCGGAAATTCCGGTTCACATTTTTCCCTTCAGAATGACTCCTTAAAATATGGATTCGATGAGCCGTCGCTATAAACAGCATGAAATATTCTGGAAAAATCTCGAAACAGGATTTAAGTATTTTGAAAATAAAAGGGTGATCCCGTCTGTTAAAGTTGATAAAAGGGGTAAATACATTTATATTGATTAGGAGGGAATGGAGGATCAGGTATATGAAATTATATCTTGTACATCACGGTGAAGCCAGATCAAAAGAGGAAGATCCCGATCGTAATCTGACCGAAAAAGGGTTGGAAGATGTCAGACGGGTCGTGGCCTATGCATCCAGGCATATGGAAATCAGGCCGGCGCAGATTATTCACAGCGGTAAAACGCGGGCTAAGCAAACAGCGGATGTCTGGGCGGAAAATCTAAAACCGTCGCGTGGTATCATCGCCATGGAGTATCTCAACCCGATGGACAACCCGGCTGTATGGGCCGAGCGGGTTTCGGATGCCGGGGATGATCTTATGCTGGTCGGGCATCTCCCCCACATCAAACGCATGACTTCGCTGTTACTCTGCGGCAATCCCGACAACGCCATTGTCAATTTCCAGAACGGCGGAATTGTCTGCCTTTCGAGGGAAGAAAACGGCAACTGGGCGGTGTGCTGGTTCATATTGCCATCGATGGTTTCTTAGAATTTTTCTTTTAATCGGTTTTAAGAAAGAATACGATTTACCGGTACGGTCAATAATCACACGGCGCCGGCCCCCCTTTATAAAGGTAACTTATCAAATAGCTGATATCCAATATATCACAACTGTAAGTACAATTACAATCACAACCTTCTGATGAATGAGGCTGATCACCGCCCTTGTACAAATATTTGATCAAATACGTGACATCCAGAATATTATAGGCGCCGTTGCAGTCGGCATCGCCGTTTGCGACATCGGAGACGGTCAAACTGAATTCTTTAAACCATACTTTGGACAATTGACCGCTATCCTCGACATGGACAGTGAAATTGAAATCGCCCTCCGAACCTGCATAGCCGTGAATAAGTCCGTTACTGTCAAGCGTCAGGCCATCGGGGAAATTACCGTCGATGACTTTCCACATATACGGCGGTGTACCATTAACCGCCTCAAGTCGAAAATCATAATCCCGGCACATGTCGGCCGGCGGCAATTGTGCGACTGAGGCGATATCGAAAGCGGTATCGATTTCTATCAGGGCGGCCTGCTGTCCGAAATTGCAATTATCATACTCGATCCAGAAAAAGCCGTCATCTCCCCACCACTTGCCCCAGCTATTCTTGCACCGCCAGGCGCCCTCACCGTTACACATATTATCATCCCAGCCGACCAGCAGAACAGCATGATTAATATCTTCGGTGGGCATTCCATTGGAATAACATCCCCCCGAGTAATAATAAAAGTCATTGAAAACATAGAAGGCCACCGCTATGGGAGCGGTCATGACAGCCGTCTTGAGATAATTCCGAGGGCGCTGTACCGCTGTCCAGTCAATTACTTTTGCCAGATCGGGATAATCATACTGCGTACAGGCAATATCATCATTAGCTAAATATGGCATATTTTTTTCGGCGATAGCGCCATGCAACCGGAAATGATTGTAAGCGACATCCATGGTCGAGCCCTCACAGCCATAGCCGGGAGTGGCGCATGAAAGCACCGCCTGTTCGGAAAGATCAAGATCGACACCTCGAAAAACGAAATAACTGGCTTCGAGAGCGGCGGTGGCGGCAAAGTCCCAGCAGGAACCGCATCCTCCCTGATTACGGACGCCGGTTATTTTTCCCGAATCCTCCCAGTTGAAATATGACGGCAATTCATCGGGGGACATGGCTGTCAGATTTTCATCCGTATGCGCTTCGCGGACTGTTTCCCAGTCGCCGGGAAGTCTCAATCCCAGCATTTTTTGACGTTCTTCGGGTGACATTTCCAGCACGATCGGATTCAAATCGGCTGTCCAGTCGAGATTCTGTTTTTCGATTTTGACCCTGATTTCGGCCAGCTCTTCCTGCGGGCTTTTATCCGAGGTCAAAGCAGGAGAAGATATAAAAAAGTCAAGGAGTAATACGAGTAGAATTGCGAATTTCAGATATCGTTCTGTCATATCCAGCATTATCGGCAGGTAATGTTAATTATCTTTTAACATTATAGGCATATTTCAGTTATTGTCAATCAGTTTTATATCTGGCATATTTCACAATCGGACAAAAAAAAGCCGGCAGTGAAACACTGCCGGCCGGTATTATATTGGTTTATTATCAGTCAATCCAGGTTGTGGGGCAGTTGGTATCAAAACCATAGTTATACAGATAATTTAAAATGATTACAATATCAAGTATATCGATTGTAAGACTGCTATTGGTATCTGCCGCCTGCATGAAAACCGGAGGCGGCCCACCTTTATATAGATAGTTGATCAAAAAGGCAACGTCAAGAATATTGATATAACCGTCATCATTGGGATCGCCGCACGTGAAAGCGCAAACATCACCGATACCGTCGCCGTCCGAATCCAGCTGATCTTCATTATCGTCAAATTCACAATTGTCACATACGTCTCCATGGCTGTCATTATCCGAGTTCAACTGATCTTCATTATCGTTAACGGGACAATTGTCGCAGGCATCACCATAACTGTCATTATCCGAGTTTTGCTGGTCTTCATTGTCTTCAACCGGGCAATTATCGCAGACATTACCATAACTGTCATTATCTGAATTTGCCTGATCAGAATTGGTCACAGTCGGACAATTATCACAGACATCGCCGTATTCATCCGTATCGGAGTTCTGCTGATCCCCATTCGTCACACCGGGACAATTGTCGCAGGCATCCCCGAATTCATCCGTATCTGAATTCTGCTGGTCTTCATTGGCTGTCTGCGGGCAATTATCGCAAACGTCTCCGCGGCTGTCGCTGTCGGAATTTTGCTGATCGGTATTGGCCGTTTCCGGGCAGTTATCGCAAACATTACCGACTCCGTCCTCATCGACATCAGCTTGATCGCTGTTCGACGCGTTCGGGCAGTTATCGACATCACCGCAAACATTATCGCCATCGGCATCATTATCGGCATCGTTGGGACAGGCGTCGCAAACATCACCGATCCCGTCTTCATCGGCGTCGGCCTGGTCCTGATTGGTAATATCGGGGCAGTTATCGCAGGCATCGCCGTAAGTGTCGCCATCGGAGTTCACCTGGTCTTCGTTGGTGACGGTCGGGCAATTATCGCAGATATCTCCATGGCTGTCGCCATCGGAATTCTGCTGATCGTCGTTGGAATCATCGGGACAGTTATCGCAGACATCACCGACATTATCTTCGTCAATATCAGACTGATCGGTATTGGCATCCGACGGGCAATTATCGACATCGCCGCAAACATTGTCGCCATCGGCATCATTATCCG
>QNAH01000115.1 GCA_003641425.1 Candidatus Zixiibacteriota bacterium | reverse complement strand
TTTGCAAATAATCATGCCAAAACTCGATTCTCCGTAATCTAAGAAAAAACTCTCGAGGAAATCCCACAATTGTTATAAAAACAAAGGACAGTCCCGAAAAACTGCCCTTTGTCATCAGTCTGAAAGCCCGCTTTTGGCGGGCTTTTATGTTGGTAGGTCAAACATATCTTGTAAGTTGCCGTATAATAGTTAATTACAAATATTAAAAATATTATTATTTGCAATGTCCTGACCTGTATAGAATTACACAAAATATACTAGATTTCTCTTGACATTAAGGGCGTAATTCAGTATTATTGTTAAGTCGATAGGTTGGGCCGAGCGAAAGTTATATTTTTTATTTTTAGGGTAACGTAACTTCATTAGCTGAAAGTGAGGAGGGGATGGCTAAAACAGCTAATTCAGCCGGCACCAAAACTAAATCAGTAAGGAAAGGGAAAGGCAAGCTCTCCACCCCCGAAGCCCGTCGAGAATACCAGCGTCGGTATTACCAGATGCACAAGGAAAAGGCCAAGGAATACCAGAGGCAGTATAATCTGACGCACAAGAAAAAGGCCAGAGGGGGGCGCGGGAAGGCGAATTTCGTCTGTCCGCGCGAAGTGGTTCGCTCGACCTTCAACACCTCTGATATTATGCATGCTCCCGTCGAAAAAACGCTGAAGATTCTGGAAAAGATCATCAGCGGTGAACGGCTTTTCACCATGTAGTTTTGTTGTCAGAGATTTTTTGGGCGGTGTAAGTGGCTTTTATCACTTATGCCGCCTTTTTTTATTGCGTATAGTTAAAAAATCCTGTATTTATGTCCATAATTTTAAGGACAGGAGGGAAACGGTAATGGTTGCCCAAAAAAAAGCAAGGAAAACAAAAGCCAAGAAGGAATCGCAAAAAAAAGCGAAACCAAGAAAGAAGAATATGAAGAAAACTACTACTAAAACGAAAACCGCGGCCTCTAAAAGAAAAGCAGCCACCTCTAAAGCCAAAACGCCCAAGAGTAAATCAGCTAAGAAAATGCTTGAGAATAAGCCATATTATTTCTTCGGGGGCGGAAAAGCCGAAGGTGACGCCACCATGCGTGACCTCCTCGGTGGAAAAGGGGCCGGACTGGCCGAGATGAGCCGGATCGGTGTCCCGGTTCCGCCCGGATTTACTATAACCACCGAAGTCTGCAAACTTTTTTATGAGACCGATCTAAGAATCCCGAATGAAATCGACAAAGAGCTGGAAAAATATATGGCCAGGATCGAAAAGATAGTCGGCGCGAAATTCGGCGATCCCGAAAATCCGCTGCTGGTGTCGGTTCGTTCCGGGGCCAAATTTTCTATGCCCGGCATGATGGACACAATTCTTAACCTGGGTCTCAACAAGGATACTTTGGAGGGACTGGCCGAAAAGACGGGCGATGAGCGGTTTGCCTACGATAATTACCGCCGCTTTGTCCAGATGTTCGGCAATGTCGTTCTTGGTATCGATAAGGATAAATTCGAAAGTGTTATCGAGGCCCGCAAAAAAGAGCGCAAGATAAAGCAGGATTCCTCGCTTTCGGTCGAGGATCTCAATCATATTATCAAGAAATTCAAAGCGATCATCAAGCGCCGGACCGGAGAGGCCTTTCCAGACGATCCTTATACCCAGCTTAAACTGGCCCGTGATGCCGTCTTTCGCTCGTGGAACAATCCGCGAGCCATCAGCTATCGCCGCCTGAACAATATTCCCACCGATCTCGGCACCGCCGTCAATGTCCAGGCGATGGTTTATGGTAATATGGGTAACACGTCGGGCACCGGTGTCGGCTTTACCCGTAATCCGGCCAACGGGGAAAAAGAATTCTACGGCGAATACCTGATCAACGCCCAGGGAGAAGACGTTGTCGCCGGAATCAGGACGCCTCAGCCGATAATCAGCCTTAAAGACGAAATGCCGGCCGTTTTCAAGCAATTGAAGACCATTACCACGAAACTGGAAAAACATTATCGTGATGTGCAGGATTTCGAGTTCACCATCCAGGACGGTAATCTTTACATGTTGCAGACGCGCACCGGAAAACGGACCGTGCAGGCGGCCCTGAAGATAGCGGTCGATATGGTCAAGGAGAAGCTGATCACCAAGGAAGAGGCCTTAATGCGTATCGATCCGGCCCAGCTGGACCACCTTCTGCACCGCCGTCTCGATCCCAATGCCAAATATGAAGTCATTGCCAAGGGTTTGCCGGCCTCGCCGGGAGCATCCTCGGGTGCGGTATATTTCAATTCCGATGATGTCGTCAAGGCGGCCAAGAACAAGACCAAGGCCATTTTGGTACGGCAGGAAACCAATCCCGATGATATCGAGGGAATGCATGCTTCGGTCGGTGTTCTTACCTCCCGCGGCGGCATGACCTCGCACGCGGCGGTGGTGGCCCGCGGTATGGGTAAATGCTGTGTGGCCGGTTGTGAAGCCGCCCGTGTCAACGAGACCAAAAAGCAGCTCCAGATCGGAAAACTGATCATCAAGCAGGGCGAGGTTATAACCATCAACGGTTCGACCGGTGAAGTCATAATCGGCGAAGTGTCGACTATCGAACCGGAGCTTTCCGGGACATTTGCCGAGTTCATGTCGTGGGCCGACGAGATCCGCAAACTGAATGTTCGAACCAATGCCGACACTCCCGCCGATGCCGCCCAGGCAATCACTTTCGGCGCCGAGGGGATCGGCCTTTGCCGGACCGAGCACATGTTCTTTGCCGAAGACCGTCTCCCGATCGTGCAGGAGATGATCCTGGCCGATTCGCCCGAAGAACGGCAGGATGCGCTCGACCGCCTGCTTCCGTTCCAGAAGAAGGATTTCAAGGGATTGTTCGAAGCCATGAAGGGGATGCCGGTGACAATCCGGACGCTGGATCCGCCGCTTCATGAATTTTTGCCCGACAAGGCGACCATCAAGCAGGAGATAGAGGAGCTCGACAAGTATGACGAGCATTATGATGAACTGCTGGCCAAGAAGAAGAAATTTCTCAGGCGTATCGATGAGATGAAGGAACTCAATCCGATGCTCGGTCATCGCGGTTGCCGCCTTGGAATCGTCTACCCGGAAATCACCGAGATGCAGGTACGGGCCATTATGGAGGCCGCCTGCGAGATGGCCAAGGCCAAAAAGAAGGTGATCCCGGAGATCATGATTCCGCTGGTCGGGCATGTCAACGAGTTTAAGAATCAGAAAGAAGTCGTCGAGAGGATCGCCAACGAGGTTATCAAAAAATACAAGGTCAAGAATATGGAGTACCTTGTCGGGACCATGATCGAGATCCCGCGGGCGGCTATCACCGCCGATCAGATCGCCGAGGAGGCCCAATTCTTCAGTTTCGGTACCAACGATATGACGCAGATGGCGATGGGATTCTCGCGCGATGATGCCGGCAGATTCCTTCGCTATTACATCGATAAGGGTATCCTGCCGAAAGATCCGTTTGTATCGATCGATCAGGACGGTGTTGGTGTCCTGATGCAAATGGGTACCGAAAAAGGGCGCGCCACGAATAAGGATCTCAAGGTCGGGATATGCGGTGAACACGGCGGCGATCCGGACTCGGTCGAATTCTGTCATAAGATCGGCCTGAATTATGTTTCCTGTTCTCCTTTCCGTGTGCCGATCGCCCGCCTGGCAGCGGCGCAGGCGACTATCAAGGAGAAGATGAAAACCGCCGAACGCGATAAATAACAGTTGAAATACGTCTTTTGACGAGAGCCGCCGGTTATGGCGGCTCTCGACATATAGGGCGCATCGCAACGCAATGAACAGGGGAAAAGGCGTGAATAAAATCGACACTATTCTTTTCGATGTCGGCTGGCCGATCATCGACGAAACCGAGGCGCATTGGGCCTGGAACCAGCATCTCCGCAAGCGTATCTCCGAGATAAGGAACAAAGGGGTTTCCGAGGTGGTTGTATCGATGTATGAATCGCAGGCGGTCGAATGTTATGCCCCGTCGATGTTCTCCTATGTTATCTGGCACCTGGTGCATCCGGATAAAGAGGCCTTTTACATGCTCCGTTCCGAGTTCGACAATTTCGATTTTTTTCAGTACTACAGTATTCAGCCGGATGCGGCCGAGGTTCTTTCGCGATTGCATGGTACATTCAAGCTGGGTCTGGCGGCCAATCAGCCGCAGAGGGCACTCGATTATCTCGACAGCAACGGTATCCTCAAATATTTCGATTCGGCGCGGGTTTCCGATGAGATCGGCTACTCCAAACCGGATGTACGGATGTTTTTAAGGGTTCTGGAAAATCTCGGTTCGCGGCCTGAGCAGTCGGTCATGGTCGGAGACCGCCAGGACAATGACATTGTCCCGGCCAAACAGATCGGGATGACCGCAATAAGGCTGTTGGTCGGTCCGCACCGCGACCAGAAGGTCAGATATCCCAAAGAAAACCCGGATTACACGATCAATAAATTGCCCGATATTCTTATCCTCCCGTTTGTAAGTGAAAAGTTGAAGTAAATTCGCCGCTTTACATTTCGCAATTTTAACATCGATTTTTGGGACGGTTTTTATAGTGATTTAGTAACGATTTTCGGCCGAAATCGCGAAAACGGGGTAAAAATTTAGTTGTACTATGATAGATATCATTGTTTTACAAAAATTCGGTTTTGTTTTGTCATAGGCGCGCCTTTGGACATCACATTTTTTCGCACAATCAAAATCATCACCGGTTTTATAGTACCAAATGCGGTGTCAGGTCTTTGCACCCGAAACCCGGGCGTATGGCAATGGTAATACGGTCAAGCAACGATTAATTTCCATATTTCTTCCTCATAAATAGACCTCGTATCCTGATTATCACTGATTTGGCAATGATTTTGATGGAATATGAAAAATGCCTTAACAGGCGGATGATTTTGTAGTTATAGGCATTTAAGCGGTATAGAGCGAACCCAGCCGTTGGGCGAGGTACAGAGGAGTCAGGTTACAAGTGTTGCCGGCGGCGAAACTCAGGACCTGATACGACATTAAGGTGTTACCCAAGCAGATGTATACCAAGCCGCGAGACAAAGAGATACACCCCGCCCTTCGGGCACCCCTCTCCAGAGGGTAGGAAGAAAGGGGATGCGGCATTTTTCCCATTAATATGTGGCCGATTGCCAAAGCATACGATTCTCACAGTTCTTTATTACATCAGGATTTTTGACAGGCTGAGGGGCGCCGGATAAGGAACCAAAAACCTCCCGACATCCGGGACCAAAATACATGGCGGCTGGTAAGGAGTTTGGAAGCGGCGAAATCGTTCAAAAATGGGCGGTTTTTTTTGAACGATTAAGGGGTTAAATGTGTCTTACAATATGGGAAAACATAAAAAAACAGTTGTCAGCAAGGGTCTTTTTGTTTATAATTAATGCCTGAAATAGGACTTAAGCTGTTGAGGAGTGATAAATAATGAAAAAGTTGGTTTTTTTGCTTTTTGCCGCCGTTCTGATGCTGGCCGGTTGCGCCGATGATATTATAATTACTCAGCGAAGTGAGTTGAGAGGCGCTTATAAGGGTTATTACAAGATTATTGAGAATTACGAAACCGGTGGTGAGACACATACCGAGATTCAGTATATTGACTGGACCTTTACGGATCAGAAATTCTTTTGTGAAGTAAATGACACGATCAATGCACAGTGGCTGTGTGATTGCTCCGGTAATTATGCTCTTGAAAACGTCCTTGTTTTTTCCGACACTCTGATCGGGGCGCAGACTTGCGACAGGGACAGAATTCCAATCGGCGATTTTCAATTGATCAAATACAATAATAGCGAAGGTGCAATAGACTCGCTGGAAATTTCGCAACATGATGTCGATCACACCATGCTCAAGTTTCTGATGCTACATCCTACCGATGATTAATTGATCAGGAAATCATATGCCTCCGCGATGCGGGGGCATTTTTTTGTATAAAAATTTATTGGGGATTTGTCTATGTCAGTAAAGAAGTCTCTTTTCCGGCTCCCGGCCCTGGTGATTTTTGCAATCATGGTGTCGGCCGTGATGTTTGGATGCGGCAGTGATGATAACGGTCTTGCACCGGTCGAGTTCACTTATTCCAAAGTATATACCGGGACATACCGGGTGGTGCAAAACTGGCAGGCAAGCGATTCCTCGTGGACGGAGTGTTACGCCACTTTCAGTTTCGAGAGCGATTACGGTTTTCATATGTGGATAGATTCAATTTTCCCCGGAGTTGATTTCGATCCCTGCAGTGTCGAAGGCTCCTTCAATTTTACCGGCGACAGCCTGGAGCTGACGATCACCAATTTCAATTTAAATCAGGATTTGTGTAATCCCGATGTCGCGCCGAATGCCAAATTCCGATATATGATCGATGGTGATTATATTATTTTCGAATGTCGGGAAGATCCTCCGTACCGCAAACTGGAACTTTACGGCCGATAAATAATTTTTTAATAACATTCATTTTATACTGACAGCGGCTGTCAGTCCCGTCTATTATTTTGTCCCCGGATGCGGGGAGTAACAGTTTTTCCCTCATCACAATTTGTTAACTTATTCTGAGGAGGGAACATGCTTGCGAAAGTATATTCATCGGCAACTCTTGGTGTCAACGCATACCTGGTCGAGGTGGAGGCGGATATTCAGCAACAGTTGCCGCTGTTTATAACGGTGGGGTTACCGGACGGGGCGGTGCGGGAATCGAAAGAGCGGGTGACGGCGGCTATCAAGAATTCCGATTTTGTATTTCCGGCTAAGAAGATCACGATCAACCTGGCTCCGGCCGACATTCGCAAGGAGGGTTCGGCCTTTGATTTGCCGATGGCGGCCGGGATTTTGGCCGCGACCGGGCAGATTCTCCGCGACAGTTTCGATGATTATGTTTTGCTGGGCGAGCTGTCGCTCGACGGGGCGGTCCGGCCGGTACCGGGGGTATTGCCGATGGCGATGCAGGTCCAGCAGGAGGATAATGGTATCAAGGGGATAATTGTCCCGAAAGAGAACGCCCCGGAGGCGGCTATGGCGGAGGATCTGAAAGTATATCCGGTCTCGACGCTTAAGGAGGCGGTGCATTTTCTTGAGGATGAAAGCACCATCAGACCGTATGAGCTGGATATCAGTTCGGTTTTTTCGGCCTCGCGGAAATATGATGTCGATTTTTCGGATGTGAAGGGTCAGGAATCGACGAAGCGGGCGCTTGAGGTTGCCGCGGCGGGCGGGCACAATATAATCATGATCGGCCCGCCGGGGTCCGGCAAGACGATGCTGGCGCGGCGTCTGCCGACCATTCTGCCGGATATCACGATACCGGAAGCGCTGGAGACGACCAAGATTCATTCGGTGGCCGGGCTTTTGTCGGATAATACGGCATTGATCGCCACGCGCCCGTTTCGCTCGCCGCATCACACGGTCTCGGATGCCGGCTTGATCGGCGGGGGACGGATACCGAAACCGGGGGAGGTGTCGCTGGCGCATCACGGGGTGTTGTTTCTCGATGAGATCGCGGAATTTCACAAGGATGTATTGGAGGTGATGCGTCAGCCGATGGAGGACGGCCAGGTGACATTATCGCGGGCGACGATGTCGCTGACGTATCCGGCTTCGTTCATGCTTGCGGCGGCGATGAACCCGTGCCCGTGCGGTTATTTCGGAGACAATTCGCATGAGTGTAACTGTACTTCGGCGGCCATACAGCGGTATATGTCGCGGATATCGGGGCCGCTTCTGGACCGGATCGACATTCATATCACGGTTCCGTCGGTGAAGTTCAAGGAGCTGTCATCGGACAGTTGCGGCGAGAAGTCGGAGGTGATCCGGTCGCGGGTCAACGCCGCCCGTAAACGGCAGCAGGAGCGATTCAAAGGCGAAAAGAAGATATTTTGTAACGCGCATATGCAATCAAAGGATATTCGCGATTACTGTATTATCGATGAGAAATCGAAGTCGCTTTTGAACCTGGCGATCACCAAGCAGGGGCTTTCGGCGCGGGCGTATGACCGGATTCTGAAGGTGTCGCGGACAATTGCCGATCTGGAAGAGGCGGAAAATATCGAGACGACGCATATTGCCGAGGCGATTCATTACCGCTCGCTGGACCGGAATTTGTGGCTGTAGG
>QNAH01000114.1 GCA_003641425.1 Candidatus Zixiibacteriota bacterium | reverse complement strand
TAGGGAATCCGGCCAGATGCGCATCGACAAAAGCGTCAAACATGGAAAGAAAAACCACTGTCGCCGTGTACCATGAAAAACGATTACGCTCATCCTTGGCGTCACGGTATTCTTCGAACAGGCGGGCCTTCTCCTCTTCATCAACCGCGGCATCGAACAGTTTTCTGGCATCCGATGTCTTGTCGGCATAATGAACCAGGGTGGCGATTAAAGATGATTCCAGGGCGGTTATGACCCCGGCTTTGATATATTTCTTGTTGCCGATCTGCCCCCATCCCGGGATAAACATCGACTTAAAAAGAGCGGCGGTGGGATTTTGTGTCTTGATGGTTGTATCGGTCGGCTTGTCGGCGTAGTAAGGCCCCGAAGTATTTTCCTCCTCCCCCGCCTGATCTGCAAGATACAGGGAGAATGCAGGCGGTGTATCAGCATTGAATTGGGCGCACGATGAACGGCCGCAAAAAGAGACTAACAGTACAAGTACAGCCGTCAATACGAAATTCTTCATTGATCCTGAATATCCGGTTTAAAAAATATTCTCACTTTTTGAGAAAAAGTCTCTATTTTTAATTCCGGTTCCGACATGGTGATCAATTCCCCGTCTATATAAATCTTGCTGTCCTTGACAGAACTGATCGAGACCCGTTCGCCGCGGTATAATCGTATTTCATCGGAGTAGATAAATTTCTTTTTATATATCTGCCGAATATAACTCGACATGATCGCCTGCCCTTCGCCGATATCGAAACTGACCTCACACTTGCCGTCATCGAATATACAGGAAGGGACAAGCGGAATACCGGAGCTGTAAGGAAGCAGGTTGACACTGATAGTCTGCGGCGAAAAATCGAAACCGAAAGCATCGACCTTAAACGACAGCGGCTTAACTTCGATCATCGCCGCGGCCTGGGCCGCCAGCCGCGACCAGCTTATGGCAAAACGCGGGGTTTTCCGATTTTCAAGCAGTCCGTGAAGCTGGGGAATCAATCCCAGGGAAAGAGATCCGAGAAAAAAATTACCGGCGGCAAGACCGTAGTCGATCTTTCTATCTTTCCCGGACATAATATGCGCGACCGCTGTTTCGAAATCGGGTTCCCCGTAAAGCGAACGATAGATATTATTGAAACGCCCCATCGGGATGATCCCGAGAGAAATCGTCCGCCGAATAATATGCCGGGCGACCAGATTGACTGTGCTGTCACCGCCGCAGACAATAATACCAACGGGTCCTTTGGAAGCGGCTCGTTTGGCATGATAGATCACATTTTTGGCCGAATCCGGCTCAGATAGAAAATAGCGTCCGCCGGCATCGACAATCTTTTGGCACAGCTTATCGACCTTTTCCCGTGAATACTCAGCCGCCTTAGGATTGGTGATTATATTGTAAATCTGCTTCTGACGAAATCGCCTGGTTCTTTTATCTTTTTTTATCATAAGTTGGAAAATAGTCCTTTATACTATTATATCAAGCGGTATTTTTAAGTTATTCATATTCCTGAAGCGTCAGTGTCATAATAGTCTCATTGCTTTCGGGGTCAAGCAGTTCAATAAGTAAGGGAATATGTTTGTAATCGGCTGTGTAATAGGAAAATCCGACCGCACCCGGAATCCGGTTGCTGACCTTGTAACAATCGAATGTACCAATCGGTGTAGTTATTTTTTCAATATTCAGCACAGAATCGGTGACATCCTGGATTTGATATGATTTCCCTGTGAATCTCAGAAGATTGATATAGCTGTATTTATATACCCTCCCCGTTTCCAGATTCATATCCCTGATGGCCAGATGGGAACCTGCGCTGGTCATGACTCCTGATTCCAATGCCAGTGTTTCCGACGGCCCCTTGTCGGAATTTGATGTTATATACAGACTGTCGCCCTTTCTGACAGCCTCTATCACCAGAGTGTCGACTCTAAGACTGGCAAGCGCTCCGGGTGGCAGAAAGAACTTATTGCTCGACGATATCAGATTCAAATCACCGGCCGAATACTTTTCTTCCGATATTATTTTAATCGATTGAATCGGCATCTCGAGTGTCTGTCGGACATGAAATATATTCTTCCCGTCATTGGAGCGGGTAATCTCGACATAATTATAATTTATTACCTCATTCGGTTTTAATATTTTTATCTCATAGGTCATTTTCTCGGTCTTACCGGGCGGCCATTTGTCGTTCAGTTCACCTGCAAACAGACTTGAAGCCAGAAGTAAAAGCATCAGCACTCTAATAAGCATATTTTCTCCTTAATTATTTTCCCGTCTATAATTATACCGGCAGATTCCAAACCAGACTACAATGTTTCCAGCCAGAGATTAAGATATTCGTTCAGTTTTCCGCTGAAATGAACAATTCCGGCCAGTTTCTGATTTTTCAAGCCGACTATGATCTGATCGTGAAAAGGATCATCATATATAAAGCTGTATTCACTATCGAATAGGAGTCCTTGGGGGGGCACTGATTTTCTGCCGGTTTTTTCGGCCATTTCCAGCCATTGGGCATATTTATCAGCCATTTCGTCCCGCGTGATAAACAATGTCAGGGTATCATCCCCGCTTAAATAATCTCTGCAGAAAACCCGGGTAAGGAACTTCTGTCCCAGAAATGATTCGGCGTAATACTTGTCCGATTTATCAATAATATTATCCGGCGGGAACTGCCCGAATGCGGCCGGCTTTTCCACTTTGCCCGTCAGCATACCCTCGAATGTCTCCGCGAGATCGACAATTGCCGTATTGCTTTCCTCCGATTCGTCGAAGCCTGTAAGTTTTACCAGATAAACATCTTTCACAAATACCAGCCGTCCCGGTGAAATAAAACCTTCGACTCCCATCTGAATAACATTGTCTGCGGGATTACGAAACATTGAGTATATTCCATAGCTCCCATCGGCCGTGGCGAAACGATAAATATCCACCTCGAACTCGATATCGTCCCTGGTATAATTAGAGGTGGCGACATCGACAAAATCATACTGATAATACAATTCAGCCTGGCCGTCGATATATTCCCACAGCGAGTTGCCGACAAATGTTCGTATTTCCGAAGCCCTGGTGAATCCCGTTTCAGCCAGCCTGGCCGGCAGCAGTCTGGACAATTCCCGCCCGCTTTCTTCTTTCTCCCCTCCGCATCCCATCATCATAAAGGCAGTTAATACAGCCAGAAAAGTGATCAGATATTTTTTATTCATGTTATATTTCCTCTCCTTGTATTCTACGTTCATTTTTTCGGCGCTGGAGTAAAATCTGGTTGCTGACAGAGCGCGACTCTCCGACTGCCGTAATATACACGGCGGCCTTATCGGATACCGGGCAGGCATATTCACATGCGCCGCAACCGGTACACAGGTTGGGATCGATATGCGGTTGCTTGACTTTGACCTCTTCGCCCCGGCTGTCAATCACAGTCTCTTCCCTGAGATAAATCGCCTTGGGTGAGGTCGGGCACCATTCCTCGCAGACTATGCAGGGAGTGGCCATGGCCCACGGCAGGCATCGGCCCCGATTGATGAAAGCTGTCCCGATACGA
The DNA here is from genome assembly GCA_003641425.1 of Candidatus Zixiibacteriota bacterium. Taxonomy (GTDB): domain Bacteria; phylum Zixibacteria; class MSB-5A5; order GN15; family PGXB01; genus PGXB01. The sequence goes on along the minus strand of QNAH01000114.1, from coordinate 4,636 downwards.
TTCGGACGGGTGTCATTATCCCCGACTTTTTCCCTCTGGGTAAGCTCGGTGATCGCTCCGGTGGGGCAGACCTGCCCGCACAGGGTACAGGTCGGTTCGCAGTAGCCTATTTTCGCTATAAGTATCGGTGTCCAGATCCCCTCGAGACCGGATTCCATGAAGGTCGGATGCAGGGCGTTATTGGGGCAGACCCGCATGCACTGACTGCATCGGATGCATCTCTGGAGAAATTCGTTTTCGGCCATCGATCCGGGCGGACGGATCAATTTTGAATCGGCATTGATCTCGAAAGCATCACCGGCCCGGAACATCGGAACCATCGCCAGCCCGCCAATCGTTGAAGCCAGCACCTTACGGCGGGAAATATCGACTCTTTGAGTTGAGGCCGGACTGCCCTCGGTCTTTTCGAGGTTGGGGAAAAATTTGAATTTCAGCGAACCGGTCGGACATGATGCCTGGCAATTCAGGCAAAGAACACATTCCGGCTGATGCCATTTTGCGCCGGTATCGGGATTGTCCGCACCCTGACAGTGCAGGACGCATTTCTGACAGCCGTCGCAGGTCGATGCTTTTTTCTCCAGCCCGAATATGGCATAGCGCGAAAAAATACCGAGCATTGCTCCCAGCGGGCATATCCCCCGGCACCAGAAGCGGGTGAAGATGCGATTCATGACAATGACCGCGATGAACATCAGGCCGAGAGTCAGAATGGTGTGAAAATGGGCCTGTCGGAAAGTCAAAAAGACCGGCGACAAAATATTATAAATAAATTGAGCAATTGCCGATAATGGAGCGAATCCGGTTGACTTTACCCATCCAAGAAGACCATTGGCGCCAATGTGGGCCGTCGGAAGGATAACTGTGCCGATCGATCGGGCCAGAAACGAGAGAGGATCGAGCACTCCGATTTGCAAACTTCCCGCGAGTGCCGCCGCTATAAATACGAAAAAAATATAATATTTTATACGGTGATACTTTTTGTAACGGTTCGACTCGATCTTGCCGCGCCCTTTTCTCTTAAGTCGCTCCGATGGTATCTCCGAAATCCAGTGATTGAGCGTTCCCAGCGGGCAGACCCAACCGCAGAAAAATCGTCCCATAAAAATGGTCGGAATCAAAACCACCAGCGACCACAGTAATCCTTTGTAAATTGTTCCGTTTGCAAGCAAAGTCGCCAGCGCTGTCAGGGGATCGAGTTCAAGCGCGATCGATACCGGGTAAGACAGGAATATCTCACCACTCTCGGTCGGGCTGAAATTGACCTCGAAATTGGTCTTCAGGATTAGCCAGAAAAATATACCGAAAAATATGATCTGGGAAATACGCCGTAAATTTCTGACAGTTTTGATGGTCATGACATAATTTCTTTATAGCCGATTGAATTATAATCAAGATTACCCAACCCGGTTCGAGCCGCCAGTGTAATATGCCCTACATTTTCAGCCTTTAAACCGAGAAACTCACAGGCGCGAGCATCGGCCGCCACCTGATCAAGCGAACAGATCACGGTATTCTCTATGTTGATATCCGCAACCGATCCACCCTGCGGGCCGTTGCGCATCATAACCCGGGTGACATCCACCACGGTCAGGGTCGGCCTGACAAACGATGCCAGATCGACAATCGACTGGTCTATTTGCTGGTGCAATTGATTTCGCCGTCCCCCGAGAATGCCGTATAGATTTTTCATGGCGATAGTACAGGATGACAGCGAATGCTGCTTGGTTATCGGCATATTGATAAACCTGTCGGTTTCGATAAAATATTTCAGAACCGGCCAGACAGTCAATATCTCACCGCCGAGATCGGTCATGACAAAATCATCCTCGGATGCTAAAATCACTCTTGCGCCCGCCCTTTCAGCGGCTTCCTTTATGCCGGAGCGAAGAAATGTCCGACGGGCATCATTGCAGGTGATATCGGTCACAATTACTTCCGCGGCACCGGCCGCAAGACAGAGACGCACCATCTCAGCAACCAGTTCGGGATTGGTATTGGCGCCCTGTTTGGGGAGCCGGTCCCAGCCCACATTTGGTTTAACCGTCACCCTTTCACCGGGTCTTATAAATCTTCTTATTCCGCCGACAGCATCCAGTGCGGCGTTCAATGCCGCCGGGTGGTTTTCATTTCGGGCCAGAGCGATAGACGGCAGTGAATTGTCCGGGGGAACCTCAAAAGATCCGGTTTTGAATATATGCGGCTGGTAAACGGCGGTTTCACGGTTATGAAATTCAAATCCGACTAACCCTGATACAACCGCCAATCCAATAGCGCCGGATGTCTTTTTTATAAATTCCCGTCGTTCCATCAGCTCCCCTTAATCGTCATGGAATATTCTTTAGAAAATATAAAGGATAAGAATGACTGATGCAAGCCAAAGCAGAACGTCAAGAAGAAGCGGTCGGTCGGTGAACAGAAGCCGGGTAGGCGAACCTCCCTTTTCTTCCTTATGCACCAGATAGAGATACCGGAATATGCCGTAGATCACGAATGGTATTGTGATATATAAATACCGGGTGCCCAGCTTGGCGCTCACCTCGGGCGACAATGTATAAAATAAATAGGTTATAACTGTCGATGCGGTTACGACTCCGATCAATTGATCGAGAAGGTAAGTCGAATATTTTTCGAGTATTTTCCGATGCGATCCCGCTTCTTTCTCAAGGTAGATCAATTCATGACGGCGCTTCCCAAGACCGAGAAAGAGAGCCAGGACAAAAGTGGTGATCAGAAGCCATCCTGAAATCTGAACATCGATCGCCGCGGCGCCCCCGGCCGCCCGAAGCACAAAACCGCCGGCAATCGCCATCACATCCAGAATGACGACATTCTTCAACAGGAAGGTGTAAAAAATATTCAGGACCAGATAGCCGACAACCATGATAACAAAGTTCTGGTTTATAAAAATCGACAGGATAATCCCTGCCGCCGCCAGTATCAGCCCGATAATCGACGCCGTCGCGACAGATATCTCACCCGATGCTATCGGCCTGGTTTTTTTCAACGGGTGGAGCCGATCGCGGTTACGATCGGTAATATCATTCAGAATATAGACCGATGATGATAAAAGACAAAATGCCGCCGTCGCCTGGATGGCGATGATGACCTTATCGATCAGGTTTGCCTCGCCGGCAAAAATAAGTCCGGCAAGAACGACACCGTTTTTCAGCCATTGTTGAAGGCGCAGAAGTCGGATCAGATTTTTTATCATAACCATATATGGTAATTGCTGGTTTATATTATATCAAGAAAAAATTAGCTCAAAAAGGAAGAGATTTTGCGATTGAGGGATAAAAATATCGAAGGAAATCTTCGGCTCTACGTGCGGCCTTATCAAAATCTCCATCGGTTGCATCGACAGTCACTCGAATAATTGCGGCGTCAGTCGGACGGAAAAATAGAGAGTTCTTTACCAGATCCAGTTTCAGGCCGTATTCACTTCGAATCTCGCCCGACCGGGTTTCAAACCAGTATAACATAAGTGATTTACGGTTTTTTGCTGAAATAGACAGCCGGTTGACATTTTTTAACTGCCCATCAGGCAGTCTCAACCGGTACGGCTCGATTTGATCGATTCGCCAGCCTCCACCCGGAAGACAATGCTTTGGCGAGTGGATCTGGCTTCCATATTTTTGCGATTTAAAATATGCCAGAAAAAACTCCACATGACCACCATCAGGGGATACGTAATCGCGCATTGTAATCCGGTTGGCTTTGAGTGTTTCAACGGCAAATTCCGCGAGAACCAGATTGGTTCCCGTGTAATCGGCGTAATTAAACGGTATAAGATCAAAGTCAGGCGGCCGTTCGGGCTGTCTTTCGGTGAACCGAAGGATATTGCCGATTATCCCTCCGACTAATATGAGGAGGATCGATATCAGATACTTCCTCTTCATCGAAATATCCTCTGCAAAACGGCGCCGAATATAAAAAGAAGAATAAAAGCCACAAAAAAGACGGAGGCACCCATAATTGAATGGAAAGGCTCGTCAGTAATGTTCAAATCCGATATATATACAATTATCGATGTTGTAAAGACTCGGAAAATATTACCGGCAATCGCTATTGGAATCGCGGAAAAAAATAAAATTATTTGAGCGGCTAATTTTCTCTGAGATAAATAAGCATATATGGCCGAAAGAGCCATAAGGGAGACCAGGGAACGCATCCCGGAGCAGGCCTCCGCGACTTCAAGAGCCTGGTTGGGCAGATTAATAATATTGCCCTGGCGGATCACCGGCATACCGATTGCATTCAACATCACCGCGGTTACTTTGCTGGCCAGAAGCTGCATCGGAAAAGTCGCTGAAAAATATATGACATACGGGATTGGAATCATGAAAATCAGGAAGAAAATGGCAAACCAGAGTTTACCGATTATCCGTGAGCCAAAATGATATAGAACTATCCCGAACAATATCACCACCAACGATAATCTGACAGTAAAATATTCCGATGCCCCGTTTCCCAGTATAAATAGAAGCAGACCGAAAATAATTACGCCAAGACCGAGTCTATTTGACTTAATCTCCATTGTGGATAAGTCTTTGCGCCTTTTCCAGATTAAATAAAATGAAATAATAGGAACTAAAAAGCCGTGAGAGTAATTGGCGTCATGGTACCAGCTCAGAATGAG
>QNAH01000113.1 GCA_003641425.1 Candidatus Zixiibacteriota bacterium | reverse complement strand
GGTTCCGGGCAGGTCATAACATCGCTGATACTCTTCACCCTGATCTACCTGCTTCTTCTGGTCCTGTTCATATATCTGCTCAATGAAAAAATACAGAAGGGACCCGAAGATGCAGTCCTGGAGGAATCAAAAGAAGGAGGGGCACGGGCATGAGTTTCACATTCGATCTTAACACAGTCTGGTTTATACTGGTCGGTGTGCTGTTCACCGGTTATGCTCTTCTCGATGGTTTCGACCTCGGTGTCGGCGCCCTGCATCTTTTGACCAAATCCGATACCGACCGCAGGCTGATGATCAATTCCATCGGGCCGGTCTGGGACGGTAATGAGGTCTGGCTGGTCACCGGAGGCGGCGCATTATTTGCCTCATTCCCCGAAGTGTACGCCACTGCTTTTTCCGGTTTCTACATGGCTATGATCCTGCTTCTATTCGGCCTGATCTTCCGCGCCGTTGCCATCGATTTCCGCTCCAAACTGGTCTCGAAAGCATGGCGGCAGTTCTGGGATATCAGTTTCTCGGTCAGCTCCATTGTCTCGGCGCTTCTGATCGGTGTCGCGCTGGGTAATATCGCCTATGGTATCCCGCTCGATGCCGGTAAAGAATTCGTCGGAACATTTTTCGGATTGTTGCATCCGTATGCGCTGATGGTAGGCATTACGACCGTGTCGTTGTTTATGATGCACGGTGCGATTTATGCGGTGATGAAAACCGAGGGTGATCTGCAGGATAAATTACGCGGCTGGGTCAACCCGACTATCATATTTTTTATTATATGTTATATCATAATGACCCTGGCTACCCTGCTTTATTTACCGCACATGTCGGAAAATCTCAAGGCCTCTCCGGTGCTGTTTATCGTGCCGATTCTCAACGCCCTGGCTATCGCCAATATTCCGCGCGAAATGCACAAGGGCCGCGAGGGCCGCGCTTTCCTTTCATCATGCGCCTCGATGATCGCGCTGATGGCATTGTTCGGCGTGGGGATGTTCCCGAATCTGATTTTGTCGAATCCCGATCCGGTTAACAGCCTGCACATATACAATGCGGCTTCGTCACAGAAAACATTGAAGATCATGCTGATAATCGCGACCATCGGTATGCCTCTGGTGATCGCCTACACCGTGAGCATATATTACGTCTTCAGAGGTAAAGTAAAATTAGACGAGAGCAGTTATTAGAAGTTTAGACGATTGGGGCGGGTTTTCAGCCCGCCCTTTTTTATTCCCCGCGCCTCATGATAATCTTCAAAATCTGACCCGTCATCAATGGAAATAAACTGGCCAGGATGACTATCGTCCAGCCATCGGGGCCCGGATGCGTCAAGTGCATGACATCCGAAAGTCCCGGAAGATAAACGGCACTCAATAACAGCAGAAAACATAATGCTAATGCGCCCCAGACAAATTTGTTGGTCGTCACCTCGTTGATAAACATCCCGGAACCTGCACTGCGCATATTGAACACATGCCATAACTGCGACAGCGCCAGCGTCATAAAAGCGATTGTCACCGCTTTTCCCTCGCCCATTTCTTTCCAGTACAGGGCAATGCCGAACGCCGCCAGTACCGCCACGGCGATAAGGACACCGTATAAACCGACAAACATCCAGCCTCGTTTGTTCACGATTGGCTCATTTATCGGGCGCGGCTTGAATTTCATGATCCCCGGGTCGCCCTCGCCCACCCCGAGCGCCAGCGCCGGGAAAACATCTGTAATCAGATTTAGAAACAGAATCTGAAGGGGCAATATCGGCAACGGGGCGCTGGCCGCCGAGGCGGCCCCGATTGTCAAAATCTCGCTGACATTGCACGATAACAAATAGATGACAAATTTGCGGATGTTGTTGAAGATGATTCTTCCCTGCCGGATCGCCGCGACAATAGTCGAGAAAGCATCATCTTTCAGCACCATATCGGCCGCCTCGCGCGCCACCTGCGTTCCGCGCAATCCCATGGCAATACCGATATCGGCTTTTTTGAGCGCCGGGGCATCATTGACACCATCCCCGGTCATCGCCACCACCGAGTGATTATCCTGATGCGCCGATATTAGATCCAGCTTCTCTTTCGGGCTGACCCGCGCAAAAATATCGGTATCGATTATATGCTGCCGTTTCCGCTCATCGAAATTTTCAATACCCTCAAGAGCCGTGCCCGGAAGCACCTCGGCATCTTCCTCTTCGGTCAGACCGACCCGGTAGGCGATATTCCGCGCGGTTACCGCCTGATCGCCGGTTATCATGACCACCCGTATCCCGGCCTTTTTGCAAATCCCGATGGCATCGCGGACATCGGCCCGAGGCGGGTCCTGAAGCGCCGCCAGCCCGACAAATATTAACTCTTCATAAGGCTTTACCTCAAGCGAGTCTGTCTCCCGGACAGCCAGGGCCAGCAGGCGAAGACCATCCGAGGCCAGCTCATTATTGATACCGATCCACCGTTCTCTATCTCCGCCGGTCATCGGTTTTGTGCCGTCGGCTGTAAGAATCAAGTCACATCTTTCCAGAACCGATTCGGGAGCGCCTTTCACCGAAATTCTGTAACCACCGTTCATCCTGTTGAAAGTCGCCATCATTTTGATATCCGAATCAAAGGCCTCTTCCCGCTCTTCCGGCATTTCAGCGGTAATTTTTTTCTGATCGACACCGCCGATGGCCGCCGCTTCGAGCAAGGCGATCTCGAGCGGATCACCCACCCCGCCGGAACCGGACTCCGACAGCGAGGCGTTATTGCACAGGACACTGACCTGCAATACCTCGCGCAATACTATATCTGACTCTGCCTTTATAATAGAATCATCTTTATGGAATGCATTACCTGTCCCCGAAGGATTTGATTTTAGATCGCTTCGCCCCGAGTCGGTGATAATACAGCAAACAGTCATCCTGTTTTCGGTCAGGGTTCCGGTTTTATCGGTGCAGATAATACTGGCGGCGCCGAGCGTCTCGACCGATGCCAGCCGGTTGATCAGGGCATTGCGTTTGGCCATGCGAAGCATCCCGCGGGCCAGGGCGATAGTGGCAACAATCGGCAGTCCCTCGGGGATAGCCGCCACCGCCAGGGCGATCGCCGTCTCGATCATAAGAAAAACATCCTTACCCCGCAGAATCCCGGCCGCGGCGATCAGGACAGTCAAGGCCAGCGTCACCCGGATAAGATTGTGCCCCAGTTGGTCCAGTCGCTTTTCAAGCGGAGTGGCCTGTTTTTCGGCAGTTTCGACCAGCGCCGAGATTTTGCCCAGTTCACTATTCATACCGGTCGCATAAACAACCGCCTCGGCCGAACCGCGGGTAAGCGACGTCCCCTTGAAAACGATATTTTTTCTTTCAGCCAGCGGTATTTCACACGGAAGCGGCTCGATACATTTGTCAACCGGGAGCGATTCGCCGGTCAGCGCCGATTCATCAGCTTGGAGTTTTGAGGCCTTGATCAGACGCATATCGGCGCTGACTATATTGCCTCCCTCGAGGATGACAATATCGCCGGGGACAAGTTCTTCGGCCGGGATCTCAAACTGTTTCCCATCGCGGCGGACAATAGTATTGACCCGGCTCATCTGGTGCAAAGCCTCCATCGACCGCACCGCGCGGATCTCGGTGACAAAACCGATGACGGTATTGATAAGAATGACCACAACAATCGCCAGCCCCTCGACCCAGTCGCCGAAAGCAAACGACAGCACCGCCGCCACAACCAGTAGCGCAACGATCAGGCTTTTCAGTTGATCCAGTAGTATCGCCCAACCGCTTTTGGGTTTTATCTGCCGCAGGACATTTTTGCCGAATCGGGCCCGGCGATTTTTTACCTGCCCGACTGAAAGTCCGTCCTGCACAGATGTTTCAAGTGATGTCACTACCCCATCGGCTCTCTCGGCCCAGGGCTTTATGCTTATTGATTTACTTAACATATATCCCGTCTTTGTATTAAATATCTACGATGGACTAAATTAATCCATCTGGAATCAATTGGCCAGATAAAATAAGATTTAGAATTGCCAAAATATATTGTTGCAAACAAATCCCCTGACAATTAGCTTCTGTATTATCATTCGACAGCGGCCATGATCAAACAAAATTCTATACGGCCGTTTCGGAGTAATATTAACTTGAAATAAGGCATAGAATAAAAATGCAAATAATAAGCGACTTTCTTGCAGGAATAAAACCTCTCCTGCCGACCGGCATTACATTATTGATCATTATCATGGTTATTTTCGGCGTTCGATTCATCATCAACAAACGCGCGGCCGGGTCGGGCTATCATGTCCGTCGCCAGGTCCTGACCATGCTCCTGTCATTTATCGGCCTGCTGATAATAATCATGGCTATCCCGGATCAATACCTGAGCGAAACCTCGCGTGGTCAACTCTTGAGCCTGATCGGCATTCTCCTCAGCGCCGCTATTGCTCTGTCCTCGACCACTTTCATCGGCAACGCCATGGCCGGGATGATGCTGCGAGCGGTCAAGAGCTTTAGACCGGGCGATTTTGTCCGGGTCGGCGACCATTTCGGACGTGTAACCGAACGCGGCTTGTTTCATATCGAGATACAAACCGAAGACCGCGATCTGACGACGCTACCCAATCTTTATCTCGTTACCAATCCGGTCAAAGTAATCCGTTCTTCCGGGACAATTGTATCGGCCGAGGTGTCGCTGGGCTATGATGTCCCCCGTCGGGCGGTCGAATTGCTTCTGAAAAAAGCGGCCGAGAAGGCCGAACTTCAGGAATCATTCGTCCTGATTATGGACTTGGGCGATTTTTCGGTGACCTACCGGATCTCGGGTATGCTGACGGAGGTGAAACATATCATCACCGCCCGGTCCCGCCTGCGCCGGATGATGCTTGATGAACTGCATCAGGCAGGCATCGAAATCGTCTCTCCCGCATTCATGAACACCCGGGCGCTCCCTGAGAGTAAAGTCCTGATTCCCAAAGAATATAAGGACGAAGTCACGGAAAATATCCAGGCCGAACCTGCCCTTGAATCACTTGCTTTCGATAAGGCCGAGGAGGCCGCATCAATCGAAAAATTGAACGAGATGCTGGCCGCTACCGCTAAAGATATAGAGACACTGAAAGAACTGCTAAAAGAGACTCTATCAGAAAGTGAGAAAGAAAAGATAAAGATGCAACTGGAAAAAATCGAGGCTCGTCGTGAAAGAATAAGCGAGTACATAAATAAAATAAACGAGCAAAAGGAAAACAATTAGACATTCCGCTATCTACCGAAATATTCCAATAAATACAAAAAAACCGGAGGAAGTCTCCGGTTTTTTGTATATCCCGAATATCATAATTCTACAAAAATGTCGCCAGAAGAACACCGGCGGCGACCGCCGAGCCAATAACACCGGCCACATTGGGCGCCATGGCATGCATGATCAGAAAATTGCTCGGATCCTCTTTCGCACCCATCATCTGACAAACACGCGCCGAATCGGGAACAGCCGAAACACCAGCCGCCCCTATAATCGGATTTATTTTATTCCTGCTGATAACATTCATCAGCTTGGCAAAGAGTACTCCTGATGCGGTCGCAACCATGAATGACGATGCCCCGAGAATGAATATCTTTATCGAAGCCGGTGTCAGGAACCGGCTGGCATCGGTCGAGCAACCGACTGTCAGGCCGAGCAGAATGGTGATGATGTCGATAAACGCGGTTCGGGCGGTGACCGCCAGACGCTCGGTAACACCGCTCTCTTTAAGCAGGTTGCCGAAAAACAGAAACCCAAGCAGGTTGATAGAGCCCGGCGCGATGAACCCGGTAATCATAAAAGCGAGAATGGGAAAGATTATACGCAGCCGCTTGCTGACCGGCTTTGACGGTTTCATTTTTATAAGTCGTTCTTTTTTCGAGGTCAGCAGTTTTATAATCGGCGGCTGTATCACCGGCACCAGGGCCATATATGAATAGGCCGAGACGGCGATCGCACCCAGAAGATGCGGGGCCAGTTTTGATGACAGGAAAATCGCAGTCGGGCCGTCGGCACCGCCGATAATTCCAATCGCGGCCGACTCCGTCTGCGTGAATCCCAGCGCCAGGGCGGCGATGAAGGTCAGGAAAATACCGACTTGCGCGGCCGCACCAAGCAATATCAAACGCGGATTGGCCAGCATGCACGAAAAATCGGTCATTGCCCCGATACCAAGAAATATCAGCGGCGGGTACCAACCCTGGGTCACACCCCTGTACAGGATGGACAGAACACTGGCCTGTCCTCCATCGAGGCCATTTTCATATATACCGATACTCATCCCCGGCGAGAACGGTATGTTACCGACCAGCATTCCAAAACCGATCGGAACCAGAAGCAGCGGCTCATAGTCTTTGGCGATTCCAAGATAGATGAAAATACACCCGACAATGAGCATGCTCAGGTTGCCCACGGTAAAATTACCGAGAGCACCCATCTGAAGAAAATTTATTAATGTTTCCATAATTTGCTCCTTGATGATCGGCGAGCGTTATTCCAGTTCCACAAGGGTCTGGCTTTCGCGGACCGTATCACCGACAGCAATTGGAACATTCTTGACTTTTCCGGCTGTTGGAGCAGCAATCGATGTTTTCATTTTCATGGCTTCTATCACCAGCAGTACCTGCCCCTCAGTAACATTGTCACCGGCCTTACATTTTATCTCTACCACCGTCCCCGCGATCGGGGAAGCGACACCGCCGCCTGGACCCGCCGATGTCGGTGCGGGAGCCGGTGGCGGAGTTCCGGCAGGCGCACCGCCCGAGGACTTATGATTTTTGACTCTTGGTTTTGGCAGGGATGATGATGCCGGGAATCCCTCGCCGGGATCCAGCACCTCGACATCCACTTCGTATGCAACGCCATGAACTGTTATTTTAAGTTTCATTTTAATCTCCTGAATCAATCTATTTCAAAAATATATAGACTTTCATCTAACCATATTGATGGGTTACCGTTTCTTGGGCACAACATGCGAGCCGAGCAGTACCGCCCGCCCTTGCAGCGACCACGGCCCCTTCTGCGCATGGGCGGGAAGAAGCCTGCGGATACTCTTTATATGAAATCTGCCCTGAAGCATCGTTGCCGCCGCCGCCGATATCAATACCACCGTGATGTTATCGATATTCTGTTCTTTGTCGGTCGCAGCTTCTTTCTGGATTTCCTCGTGTTTTTGCCAGGCATCATTTCCGCGCCGGATCAGAGATATGGCTATGGAAATAATAGCCAGGGCACCAAAAACGATGGTAACCCCGATAACCGCGAATTTTAATCCAAAACTTAACCATTCCGGCATAACTCGACCTCATAAATTAAAGCGGGATCAAACCATGTTTTTTCTGCGGACGAAGTTCCCGTTTGGCCTTGAGCACCTCCAGACACGAGGCCATATATGAGCGCGTGTCGGCCGGCTCCAGAATCTCATCGACCATACCGTGACCGGCCGCAAAATACGGATTGGCAAACATCTCCTTGTATTCATCAAGACGTTTGCTCCTTTCCGCCTTGGGATCCTCGGCCCCCTGGATTTCTTTATGATATAGAACATTGACGGCGCCCTCGGCGCCCATCACCGCAATCTCGGCGGTCGGCCAGGCCACCAGCGTGTCGGCGCCCATACTCTTGGCGCACATCGCCAGGAAAGCGCCGCCGTATGCCTTACGGACGACGACCGTTAATTTCGGGACAGTCGCAGCGGCATAAGCAAAAAGCATCTTGGCCCCGTGACGGATAATACCGCCGTACTCCTGTTTGACACCCGGCATAAACCCGGGAACATCGACAAAGGTCACGATCGGAATATTGAACGCATTGCAGAAACGAATAAAGCGCGAGGCCTTATCCGAGGAATCTATATCAAGGACACCCGCCTTGTGCATCGGCTGATTGGCGATAATACCGATCGTGTAGCCGGTCAGGCGTCCGAAACCGACGATAATATTGGGTGCAAAATGCTCCTGGATCTCCATGAAATCCCCCTGGTCGACAAAACGCGAGATAATCTCATGCATATCGTACGGTTCGCTTGGATCATCGGGAACGATGTCATTCATCGATTCATCCGGTTCCAGCACCTCATCGTGAAGCTCCGGAATGAAAGGCGGATCCTCGGTATTATTGCTGGGCAGGAACGACAACAGACGCTTGGTGATAATGATGGCATCCTCATCATCCTCGGCGATAAAATGCACCACCCCGGAATAATGAGCGTGACTTTCGACACCGCCAAGCTGCTCGGCTGAGATCTCCTCGCCGGTAACCTGCTTGAT
>QNAH01000112.1 GCA_003641425.1 Candidatus Zixiibacteriota bacterium | reverse complement strand
TATTTATTCAACGCGGGCGCACACATGGGCGCCCCTAGGTGTGGCTTTGTGCTGTCAGGTGTCCCGCCTGAGTCGGGATCTTCGACGGCGACCTGACAGCACTTCAGGTGGTCTGCAAAAAAAATAATAATACATTGAAATAAGCACCCAAAGTGGTGTCGGGTGCGGCGACCCGACACCACTTCAATTTGCAGGGCGTGACCCGACACCACAAAATGCGCGGCAGATGTCCACAGTCCTCCATATCAAGCAAAGACCGATATTCGCTATAACTTACATTTAATCATCAAGTTACAGGGAAATGGGTTTGATACCCCTATATTTTATGATGCTTTTAGCCGTTTCTTCTTGGGAGCTTTGGATTTACGGCTTTCTTTAAGGTGCATAAACAGTCTTAAGGCGCGATGCAATTTATTGTCCAGCGCCATTTCCATTCCCATGCAACCATCATAGGCGGATTGATACGGGATGAGCTCGATTTTTATATAATCCATCATGTCCCTGAACTCACGAGAAGCAAGTTGAGAAGGATCGAGCAGGAACTCCGGATCAGACATATATTTTTTAAGCAATTCATTTTCGGATGTATGCCGATTCAATTGTTCGAGCTGGCGGTTAATTATCATGAGTTCGGCGTTGAGGGCGCGTTCCTGCCGCCAGAGACACTCGGCGATAATATGGACAAGCGCTTTTTGTATTTTACCTTTTGGCCGAAGATCATCGAAAAGCGATTCCAGCAGATTTTGATATTCGGCTGGGTCCTCTTTAAGTTTGGGCGAGTCGATAATAAGGTCGCGGCAATAGAGGCCGTGTTTGACGGCGTTGCGGCTTGAAACAGCCTTACCCCGGGCGGTTCTGGGGCCGGTCGATTTTTTGGCATTGCGCCGGTTGGCGGCAATTTGTTTTTTTGATGTTGCCATGGCTTCTCCTCGATAAAAATTACCCTCTATAACGGGCCCGGAATCCCGATCATCACTGATTTGGTGGTATTTTTGATTTTCGGTGAATGATTGAAGGCAACGCCTTAACAATCTAACCCACAGCAAGCTGTGGGGCACCCAGACGATGAATCAATGATTAAGAGGGGCAGATGTGGACTGTATTGTGTCAAGACATGGTTTACATTTTGTTTCATGACATCCTTTACAGTTAATTTGGTGTAACAGGTGTCAGCAAGGGGTAGGGCACCGAAACTTTTTCCCATATAATACACCGGATGCAAATATGAGCCGACTTGCCAACTGCCCAAAAATCGAGAATAGGCAGGACCACCCGTTCCGCCGGAGGCGGAATTTCGAAATCTGCCCTGCTATAACCATGAACCCGGCACATATATATATCAAAAAATAAAGGGGTTGCGCAAATTGAATTGATTTTGCATAGATAATACCAATGGCTATCGACATTATCATTATCCTGTTATTTGTTGTTTATGCCATCAGCGCCGGTTTTCGGGCCAAGAAAAAAGCATCACGCAATCTCAGTGAATATTTCCTTGCCGGGAAAACCGTGTCGGGATGGCGCGCCGGGGTCAGTATGGCGGCAACCCAATTCGCCGCCGACACTCCCCTTCTGATCACCGGCCTGATTGCCACCGGCGGGATATTTCTGCTCTGGCGGCTGTGGATCTACGGTGTCGCCTTTATCATGATGGGCTTTATACTGTCGTCGGGCTGGCGTCGGGCGGGAGTGCTGACCGATGCCGAACTGACCGAGGTCCGCTACAGCGGCGGCGGGGTTCTGCCTCTCAGAATTCTCAAGGCGTTTTATTACGGCACCGTTATCAATTGTGTCGTGATGGCTATGGTACTGGTGGCGGCGATGCGTATCGCCGAGATTTTTCTCCCCTGGCATCTCTGGCTTCCGGACGGCCTCTATTCGCTGTTTCTCGGAATTACCAACGGGCTGGGGCTGTCCCTGGGCGAAAGTGTCACCGGGCTGACCGCGGACATAAACACCACCAACAATATGATAAGCATAATCGTTATCATCAGTTTCACCACCCTTTATTCCATGACCGGCGGCCTGCGGTCGGTGGTGGCTACCGATGTCATGCAGTTCGGGCTGGCCATGATCGGAATTCTGGTTTATGCCTTTGTGATAATAAAAGAGGTCGGCGGACCGGGTGTGATGACCGACCGTGTTCTCGAGATATACGGTAATGTGGCGGGCGGAAAATTGCTTTCGTTTGCCCCCACGGGGGGCGAGGCCCTGATGCCGTTCCTTGTAATAATCGGCCTGCAGTGGTTTTTCCAGATGAATTCAGACGGTACCGGTTATCTGGCCCAGAGATCAATGGCCTGCAAAACCGACAAAGACGCACGTATCGCCGGGGTTCTTTTTGCCTGGCTTCAGATATTTCTCAGGTCACTGATATGGACCTTTATCGGGGTCGGTATTTTGATTATTTATCCCTTTGCATCGGGCGATATGTCCGGCGATCATTTTGCCGCCTCCCGCGAAATACTCTTTGTAACCGGCATCAACGATCTTCTTCCTCCTGGTATTCGTGGGCTGATGCTTACCGGTTTGCTGGCCGCGCTGGCCTCGACCATCGACACCCATCTCAACTGGGGAGCCGGCTACTGGAGCAACGATATATACCGCCGCCTGGTATGCGACACCTGGCTCAAACGAAAACCGCGCGATATCGAGCTGGTGCTGGCGGCCCGCCTTTCGAACATCCTGATACTGGTAATCGCGCTTTTTATAATGGCTAACCTGGGATCGATACAGACCGCCTGGTACATCTCTCTTCTGTTCGGCGCCGGTATGGGTTCGGTGCTTGTTTTGCGATGGCTTTGGGAAAGGATCAATCTTTATTCCGAAATAGCCGCCATGGCGGTGTCGCTGGTGGTGGCGCCGATACTTCTTTATACCAGCGATACCGAATGGATAAAATTAAGCCTGATGGCATTGATATCCACCACGGCGGCAGTGGCGGTGACATTTGTCACTCCGTCCACTGATAAATCCACCCTGAGAGAATTTTACAAAAGAATTAAGCCGTTCGGATTCTGGGCCAAAACCGCCGCCGAAGCCGGTGATGATCCCAAAAAACCGGCACAAAAACTCTGGCGTGGTGTCCGTGCGATATTGCTGACCGCCCTGTCGTTATATTGTATCAAGGTCGGTCTGGGGAAGATCATTTTTCATCTGCCCGATGAGTCTTATTTATTCCCGATTTTTTCGATTATGTTCGGATTGCTGATAATCCCGGTCTGGTGGCGCGATCTGGTAAAAGGGATTGAGTAAATCAACCCTGATGTATTTTTGCAAATTTACGGAATAATAGTATAGAATTGTTTGATCAGGAACGGCAGGGGCGATTTCGGAGTCGTCCCTGCCGTTAATCAGTCTTAAAGGCCGTATTGCTCGATAATTTCCTGCTTGGTTTTGTGTAGAATACCGAATTTCTTTCCGGCCTTGATAAAGGCATCGAGCGCCTTTTCAAGATGGTGCATTTCATGCGCCGCGGACAACTGGGTTCTGATCCGGGCCTGTCCCTTGGGGACGACCGGGAAGAAAAATCCGACCGCGTAGATACCGTCTTCGTAAAGCATCGCGGCGATATCCTGCGACAGCTTGGCGTTGAACAGCATCACCGGCACGATCGGGGTTTCCCCTTCCTTGATAATGAAGCCGGCCTCGGTCAGTCCTTTGCGCCAGAACACGGTATTTTTTTCCAGCTTGTCGCGCCGCTCGGTGGTCCGGCTGATAATTTCCAGCACCTTGTTGGCGCCCGAGACGACCACCGGCGGAATGGTATTGGAGAAAAGATACGGACGCGCCTTCTGGCGGCACATTTCGACGATCTCTTTGCGCCCCGAGACACAGCCTCCGGAAGCACCGCCGAGCGCCTTGCCGAGCGTGGTGGTGATGATGTCGATTTTACCGAGCACGCCGAAATGTTCATGAGTGCCGCGGCCGGTTTTGCCGATAAAGCCGGACGAGTGCGATTCATCGACAAACACCATGGCGTCGTATTTCTCGGCCAGTTCGACGATCTTATCGAGTTTGGCCAGGTCGCCGTCCATCGAGAAAGCTCCGTCGGTGATGATCAGCCTGATCCGGGCCTTCTGGTGGAACTGGAGTTTCTGCTCGAGATGCTCCATGTTGGAATGCTTGAAATTGTCAGTCTGCGCCTTGCACAGCCGCATCCCATCGACAATTGAAGCGTGCACCAGCCGGTCGGCGATCATGACATCCTCGGGTGTCAGAACCGCCTCGAAAACGCCGGCATTGGCATCCATGCAGGACGGGAACAGGATCGTGTCCTCGGTGCCGAGGAACTCGGTCAACCTGTCTTCGAGTTGTTTGTGGATGTCCTGCGTACCGCAGATAAAGCGCACCGACGACATCCCATAGCCGCGATGATCCAGACCATTACGGGCGGCTTCGATCACCTCGGGATGTGAAGACAACCCGAGATAGTTGTTGGCGCACATATTGATGACTTTTTTTTGTTCCGAGCCGTACGGGAACTCGACTTCGATCTCTGAACTCTGCGGCGAACAGATGATGCGTTCGTCCTTGTAAATTCCGCTCCGGCGGATATTTTCGAGATCCTTTTTATAGATCTCCCTGATACTATCACTGAATGACATACGGCACCTACTCGATATTGAATTTCTTCAAGACTTCGACAATGTTGTTGACCGAGTCAAAAGCCTCGGGAGTGGCCACATCGTCCGGTATCTTGATATCATACTTGTTTTCGAGAAACAGTTTCAAAGATACCATGGAAAATGAATCGACGATACCGCCCGAGATCAGCGGCGTGGTGTATGTGACTTCCTGATCGTCGCCTTCCTCGAGGTACTCATTCTTGACGTATTCCAGGATGACATCTTTTGTATCCGACATTTTACTCTCCTTATAAGAAATTATCCTTCATCGTTTTCAAGGGTTGAGGTATCACCGATTTCCTCGCCCCATTCTTTGGCGCGCAGGACCCGGCGCATGATTTTCCCGCTTCGGGTCTTTGGAAGCGAATCGACAAACTCGATCTCCTGGGGCATGGCCAGCGGTGATAATCTTTTGCGGACAAAATTCATGATATTCAGGTTCATGTCTTTCGATGCCGTGAAACCCGGTTTAAGCGCTATGAACGCCTTGACCACTTCCATATTGACCGGGTCCGGTTTGCCCACCACGGCCGATTCGGCCACCGCCTCGTGTTCCAGCAGGGCCGATTCGATCTCGAAGGGACCGACCAGGTGACCGCCGGTGTTGATGACATCATCATCGCGGCCCACAAACCAGTAATAACCGTCCTCGTCGATACTGGCACGGTCGCCGCAGATATACCAGCCGTTTTTGAATTTTGATTTATATATTTCTTCGTTGTTCCAGTATGTCCGGAACATGGCGGGCCAGCCCGGCTTGAGGGCGATCAACCCGACAGTACCGGTGCGCTCGATCGGCAGATGGGTGTTCAGATCAACCACGGTGGCCTCGATTCCAGGGAACGGCTTGCCCATCGAACCCGGTTTCACTTTCATATCAGGGTAATTGGAAATGACAATACTGCCGGTTTCAGTCTGCCAGTAAGTGTCATGGAAAGGACGGCCGAAGGCCTCCTCCGACCATATCACCGCTTCGGCATTGAGCGGTTCGCCGACCGAGCAGAGATGCCGCAAAGAAGAAAGGTCATGTTTCTTGACAACGTCGATTCCCTCTTTCATCAAAGCCCGGATAGCCGTCGGGGCCGAATACCAGACTGTGACTTTATGTTTCTCGGCGAATTTGTACCAGCTCTCCGCCTTGAATCCGGAATCAAGGACGCACTGGGTGATTCCGTTGGCCCAGGGGCCGATGATACCGTATGATGTCCCGGTCACCCATCCCGGATCAGCGGTGCACCAATAGATGTCGTCGTCCTTTAAGTCAAGCACATATTTGGCCGTGATATACTGCGAGATGAGCGAATAGTGTACATGCTGGGCGCCTTTCGGTTTGCCTGTTGTGCCGGATGTATAGTGCAGGACCGACGGTGTTTCGGCTTTCGAGGGAAATATGTCGAACTGATCGATCTTTTCGATATTCTCCATCGAGAAAGAGATTTCTTTTTCGCGAAGCGGCTTGCTGGCGTCATCATCGACAACAATAATGAATTCAAGCCCGGGAAGATCTTTGACAATATTGCGAACTTTGGGCAGATGTCTTTTCTGGGTCATTACGGCCCTTGTGCCGGCGTCCTCGAGTCGGGTCAGAAGTGATTCGGAACCAAAGGCCGAAAAAAGCGGCTGAGCGATTCCGCCCATTTTCAGAATTCCGAGAAAACCAAAATACAGTTCGGGGATCTTATCCATGAAAAGACAGATGCGATCGCCGCCTTTGAGTCCAAGCTCTTTGAAAAAACGGGCGATCGAATTGGTCAGCATCCGCATATCATCAAATGTGTATTTCTTTATGTCACCACCATGACCTTCCCAGATAAGGGCCAGTTTATCCTTCTTTCCCATCCGGCAGATACGGTCGGTACAGTATTCACCGATATTGATATTGTCTCCCTGCTTATAGCCAAGTTCCCGCTCGGAAATCTCCCAGCTGAAATCTTTGATCTTCTCTTCATAAACTCCCAGGTTTGTCATTACATTTCTTCCTATTTTCGCTAATCGAAGTTATTTAGATGTTATCTTTATTCTTATTACACGTTTTCCGATCCCAGCTTATGGTGTCTTTACCCGGCATTCGCCATCGACCGCCACCACCCGGAAATACCATCTCAAATTGTGAAAAATATCACATCCGGCCCCAAAAGTCAAATTATTTGGGTTTGGGGCAATAAAAAAGGCCCTGTAAGAGCCTTTTAATATTTTCGGCTTTGATGACTCTTTTATGCGAGAGCTTTTTCCGCCTTGAGAATGTCCGTATTGTCAACCCCAAGCGATGTATCAAGAGAAAGGGCCGCCTTCAGCAATGGTGTGTCATGGCATACTTTACGGATCTTCCCGGCCACTTCAGTTATAGGAACCGATTCGATATTCCCGCCCTTAAGCGCTACCATCTGCCCGAACTTCTTGTTATAGGCCAGATGAACCGCCTCACATCCGAATTGAGTTGCCAGCAGGCGATCAAAGGCGGTCGGTGTCCCGCCGCGCAGGAGGTGGCCCAATATGGTAACCCGTGTTTCGATATTGGCGACACCTTCGATCTGGGCCGCAAGCTGATTGGAAATACCGCCCAGGCGGATCTGATCGGGACTGTTCTCGATAATCTTTTTGACCACCATGTCGCCGCCTTCAGATTTGGCTCCCTCCCCGATAACAACAATGCTGAAATTACGGCCGCGGCGATTGCGGGATCGTATTTTATCGACGACGACATCGAGCTGATAGGGTATCTCGGGAATCAGGATGATATCACCGCCGCCGGCCACACCCGATGCCAGCGCCAGCCAGCCGGCATAGCGCCCCATGACTTCGACGATCATGACCCGGTGATGCGATTGAGCGGTGGTATGAATCTTGTCGATGGCCTCGGTGGCCGACGTGACGGCCGAATCAAATCCGAAAGTCTGATCGGTGCCCCAGAGATCGTTGTCGATCGTTTTGGGCACGCCGATTATATTCAGTCCTTTTTCGGTCATACCGTTTGAGGCCGCCATAGTGCCGTCACCGCCGATGGCGATTAAAGCATCGAGACCGAGACGTTCGAAATTCTGAAGCGCCTGCGATGAGCGGTCAAGATAAATGTATTCATCTCCCTGCAATACCGGGTAATGAAAAGGATCGGCCCGGTTGGACGTCCCGAGAATAGTTCCGCCCAGTGTCAGAATACCTGATACATCGGAAGCCTTAAGGGTTCGGTATCGGTTTTCGATCAAGCCTTCATATCCATCCTGAAAACCAACGACCTCCATATCATAATCATTGATCGCCGTTTTGACGACCGCCCTGATAACGGCGTTCAATCCCGGACAGTCTCCCCCGCCGGTCAACACTCCCAGTTTCATTTGATCAGCCATTAATCTGCCTTTATGTCAAATCCATTTCCTTTTCAGTCTTATCGTCCTTTTTGAAGTCAAGATAAACGTTCTCAAACATTTCGGCAAGTTTTCTTGCTCCAGTGGCGTATTTATCCTTATCCGTCCAGCCCGATGCCGGATTAAGGATGTCAGCCGGCACGCCGGGGCATTCCCCGGGTATATCCAGCCCGAATATATCGTCCTTCCAGTAATCCGCATTCTTAAGAGTCCCTTCAAGAATACTCTTGATAATGGCCCGCGTAAAGGCAATACTGATTCT
>QNAH01000111.1 GCA_003641425.1 Candidatus Zixiibacteriota bacterium | reverse complement strand
TACCGCATATCCCGTTGCAGTATCCAGCGCATTACAATCATATTTTTTCTCCCACAGTAGATAATCGTGTTCATTATATACAATAAATCCATTTCCCGTTATTTCAACATATTGGGGATTATCATCAAATCCAATCCAGGCCGGCGGATAAATTAAACAGGCCAATAAATAAACAAATGCCAACAGAAGCGGAACCTGGATCTTTGCCATCCGCGAGTATTTGACAGCCTTCTTCCCGATATATTCTCCAAAACAGACTTTTTCAGAGCGAATGATATTATGGTTTTCAATCAAGTCGCTGATGTGAGATGCAGTTATAAGATTCAATCGACGACTGGGATATTTTCGTTTGAGGCTATTCAATATATTTTCGCCTGTTTGCTTATTCCCTGACGGTATCACCAGATATTTCATCGGTGAGAAAAAGACTCTTTCGACTTTCTCATGCAATGAATCATCATTGACCTGCAATATATTGCCTTCTTTATCAATGGAACCGGTAAATGCGATATCGGCGGCGAGAAATCGGTCCTGGCGGGCAATTTCTGTTCTGAGAAGCTGAATATAAATAAACATAGCCGCGGCAAGACCGATTGAATCGCCGGTAAATTTCTCTCCGGTACTTTCGAGAAAGAAGTGTGCGTGATAGAATCGCTTTCCTCTTTCATCCAAACTAAAATGGGAGAAGATATCTCGGACCGATGTAATGGCATCATAATAAACGCCAATAAATGGTTCATCCGGTTTAACAGCTATATTTTCAAAAGTAATTTCATCTGTTTCTTGAGATTTGGCAAATAATTCAACCGAGCCGCTAAGCGTTTTCAATCTTCCATAATATGAATTGCCAAATTGATCCTTTTCCACAAACAGGCAATTGGCGCCGGTGAATTTGACTGATTCCCTTATTCCCTCCCACTCGACCAGTATGGGGAATAGAATCTCATGCAACTCACTATCTGTAATTCTCGCCTGTCCGCATAACTCGGAAAACGTATCAAATTCAGACAGCCTGTTTTCAGGCACGGGTATATTTACAGGTTTTTGAATAATACTATTGCACAGATCTAATCCGCTCTCGATCTCCCCCACATAAAAATACCTTTTTGCAAGGTTTATGGTCGATATCATCAGAATATCAATAAGATCTGAATTGGCCTTTAATAGTCTGTCTATCAGGCTATCTAATTCCATCAGGCTGTGCATTGGAAGATCATCAAGGGCATTATCAGACATTGATGATTTTATGAAAGAAATGAACTCATCCCGGTATGACCGGAATTTTGGTTCAATAATCGTATTTTTATGTTTTTCCCAGAATGATACCAGGGTTAATAATCTTAAATCATCCTGTTGTATAGAAATAAAATCAGATTTAAGTTTCTCAAAATTCTGAGCAAATTGAAAGATAGATCCGGTCATTTTCAAAAAAGCCTGATTTTGATTTCATCTTTTGGATTTGTAATGGTAAAAAGCATTTCCCCGTTGGGGGATAATATTTTGGATTGGCTTTTATCTTTTTGGGTGATAATCATTCTTACATGCCCGAAATCCTTTTGTCCTTCAAGCTGGAGTATTGATATGCTTATCTGCTTGCCGGCGGTTTTACCCTGAAACGATACTTTGATTTTATCATTCTTTTCAGTTTGCAGTATTATATCCTGCTGATATTCGGTCGCCTCGGGATCGTATTTTAGCGGATTAAGCTCAAAGGTAGCGCTGGGCATTTTAATCTGCCATTTCATCGATGATAATTCTCCAGATATATCATCATCCATCAGGGCTATTCCATTATTGTCGGTAATAAACGATTGGTCGGCATCCGGAATTTCGACCATGACGCCTGAAATAAGTGAGTCATCATCGGCTATTAGCTGGATATAATCCTGTTTTTTCAGGTTATCCCTCATAAGTCGAAGGATCAGTTCGGGCTGATCGGAATACATATTGGCAATATTTTCTATTTCAGGCTTGGGCTTTTCGCCACTATCGGCGGCCAGTTGAAAAATTCTGGCAGAATTGTGTTCAAGACGCTTTAAGCTAATAATTTTCCCACTGAGCGATTCCTTGTATAGGAGGTCCATTACTTTGAAAGCCCGCGATGGAATTTGAATTGCTTGAGCGGACTTTTCGGAGTCAAGAACAATTCTGTATTCCTCACAATATTCCCTGCAGAACTCACACTCATTAACATGAGATGATATTTCCGCGATCATTTTGTCATCGGTCAGGCTCTGATTGACATACTGTCTGAGTTCTTTTCTATCAAAATGCATATTATTCCGCCTGTAATATCTCATATAGGCATAGATGCCAGATTTCCATTTTATAGATTATTTTTTAAATAGTTCACAAAATATTCATCCGCTTTATTAATTATAGTTTCAAAAATATATTTATATTTTTTTTGATAGTCTTTATGTAGCGTTCCGGGGGTTACTTCTCTAAAATATTCAGGTATCAAATCCGTGGTACCATCACTGCCTTTGTCCAGTAAATATTTTTCGACTGCCTCGTAAAAATATTTTGATTCTTCTTCTGTCATTTTCCCTTTTTCTAAAAAGTGAGAAATATGATTTGATTTCACCGTATCCAGGGCGCGAACAGTGGCCTTTTTTATTATAGTCTGTTGTAGACTTGTTTGCGGGGTCGGGAGGTTTGCCGAGTAATTCCCGTCAAGTTCAACATGCCTTGCATTTACGGAAACAATCGTATCTATCAGAACTGCAATATCTAAAATTCCGCAATATTCTGATTGTTCACCCAACAAATTAAATATTTTTCGACACCATCCTGATCTTGTTTTTGATCGGAGATAAGCAGTCTCAACTATATTTACAAGATTATCTTTTGGTATTAAAGGCTTATCGCTTTGAAGAGATATTTCATTTCCCGAAAGATAGACGCTCTTCTTATCATTTCCGTAGAATGAGTATTCATCACCCTTCAGGATATCTTTTATCCTTCTTTTCAGGTTGGCAATTTGCGGATTCTCCTGGCTGGATAAACGATATAATGTTTGTCTGGTGGAAGACCACAATAGTATTCTAAACTGGTCATAGATTTCATCGATATCTTTATCAAAATCCCTGATCCCTTGTCGGGAATAGAAATCATAAATGATATAAAATGGTCTTTGGGATTTGCTTTTAAACAGCTCAATTAAAATATCTATCGCAAGATCTGAAATCGAGCGTTCATCATCATTATCATAAACTGGTAATCGCCAGCCCAATGATTTAAGCTTGTTTAGAAATGCCCTTGTAAGATTCAGCGATAAACCGAAAAGGGCACCAAAGCGTTTGCGATCACGCGGATCCTGCAAAAAAGAGGAGACTATTGTTGCTCTGTCAGAGTCAGACATAAGAGTTACTGTAAAATTAAGCGAGCCTTAAATAATGAAATCTCAATAATATTAATATAATAAAAATCGGTAAGTAGAAAACCATTATTTTCGCCAAAAGCGAACATTATGCTCCCAGCACATATATTCTAATCCATTATTAGATAATAGCTTATTGAGACTATGTTATTGTTTTGTGCCGTGGCCGGGTTACAGAAGGTCAAAAAAACCGGCGGTGAGAGCACGGTACCGCCGGGCAATGTGCTCAATCTTTATTGTGATTGACTGATCGACCTGATCAGGAAATCGATTTAATCGATTGAGCTTCTTCCCCCGAGAAGATTTTAGACCTTATGGATTCGGCTGTAGCTGCACGTTATTTCAACAACAGCATCTTCCTGGTTGCCTCGAATTCTCCGGCCTGGAGACGGTAGAAATAAACACCGGAGGTCTGACGCCGAACAATCGAGAGAGATATCGGATGGTGCAAAACCGAGTTCCTGTTTGGCAATCTTGATTTCAATATCTTTCAATGCAAGTTCAGCAAGACGCTTCGAAGGACCGATTTTTTTACGAATTCGGCGGCCCTGATAGGCATAGTCTACGAACCAGATTCTCCCACCCTTCTTTTTGTTTCGGTAATAAATTCTGCGCATTTTTTGCTTGGCACTTTTTTGACACTTTTGATTTTAAGCAAAAAAGGGATGTTTAAGTTGTTGTTAAGTAAAAAATGGCAAAAAATAAGCTGGGAGACAGGGATTCGAACCCCGATTCTACGGTCCAGAGCCGCATGTCCTGCCGTTGGACGATCTCCCAGTACCGAAACTGCCGGAACCCACTATTCTATATCGGCAAAGGTCCCTCATAATTTTCACCCAATATATACGGGGATTGCGTTTTGTCAAGCAAATGATTCTCAAAAAGACAGGCTTTTTTGTCGGCCCAACCACGCCGATATTCGGCGGATCATTAACATCCTTACAGGCCGAATTTAATACTTTAGTTATCTGCGCATTCTAAACACTGGGGCGGAGAAAAATAAAAGATATTGTATCTAAAAAAGGTTTGGAAGAAGACAGCAGGAATTCGGCCAATAAGAAGTTAATTGATGCAAGAATTCAATAATATTTAATTATGCAGTATATGATTATTTATTTCTTTTTGATTACGACAACGATTGCCTTGCCCTTGATATGAAGGCGGCATCGATCATGTTTGAATTGATTGCGGAGCGATAATGTGTCTCCGAATTTGAGCCGTCGCTTCGGGGGCGGGTAAACCAGGCCGGTGAAATCGAGAGCCACAAATTCCGACATCGGAATGACGGACAGATAATCGCCCACAGCTGCTCTCAGTAAAATGAAATCATTGTCCACCAGATAAACCGAGTTGGATGAATTTATAAGGCGGGCCTTCACATTTTTATTCTGTTTTCTACTGTGCTTGTTCACAATATCCAGCAGAAAAATATTACCCAGAGTATGGTCTATTTCAGTGGATCCAAGACCGCCGCATATTTCAATTTCACCGGCGCCCCGCTCAAGGGCGAGTTCAACGGCAAGCTGACTGTCGGTTTTGTCTTTATGTGACGGATGCCGGACAATCTCGAAACCGGAGAGGTATTTTGCCGACATCCGCGGCGCCGAATCAAAATCACCGATTAATACGTCGGGTTGTATATTGTTTTTTAGAAAAAATCTGATACCGCCATCGACCGCGATATGGTAACTGCCTTTAAGAAGTTTCAGGTGAAAAGCATTATTGCTTTTTCTATATCGTGAGTTCAGAAATAATACATGTCGCGAGGGAATTTTCATTTCTCATGCATCTCAATTCATCTTTCCGCGGGCGGTGATTTTCATCTTTTCGAGAACGGTTTCCCCGTCGACCAGATAGGCAAAATCGAACAAATTCATAACCGTACAAATATGATTAGGAATGATCCTGATATGGTCGCCGACCTTAAATCTTCGCGAAGCCTTTTCCACAAAACCATGTTCTTCCGAGAGCCTGTCAATAATTCCGCCGCCACCGACGATTTTACCAAAACCAACGATAGCATCGCTTCCGTGTGCCCCCCGATCAAGCGCCAACGCCTTACTGCCGGCATCAAGAATAGCCCTGTCGATTGATGGTCGACTTATGATTGTTGTATAAATATTTGTTGCGCAATTACTAATACGATATATATTAAGTGATACTTGAGTCATGTCACCAAATATATAATTGCCGACACGGAGTTCGGTAACACCCTTGATGGCCGAACAATATTTTGCGGTGGGAGTCGAACCAACTGAAACGATATCAATATTATGTCCCCGCCTTCGAAGAAAATCAGCAACTTCGACCAGCCTCTCCCCTTCATACCGCCCTATACTTTTTATTTCATTTTTATTTGAGGCGGCATAGGCATGCCCGGCATGAGTCATCAGGCCGACCAGCTTTATGCTTTTCAGGGCGGCACAATTATCGGCCAGCGCGATAATGTCCATGTTATCGCTCAAACCGCAACGATTGAGCCCGGTGTTGACAATAATAAGTACGTTAAGAACTCGTTTCGCCAATGAGAAGGCCTTCGATAGCTCAATTGCATTACCGATTGAATCGACACCGACGGTCAGCCTGCATCGGCGATGGAGTTTCAGAAGTCTTTTTATTTTAGTTTCGCCGACAATAATATTGGCTATTTGAATATCTTTGATACCGGCGTCAGCCATCACTTCGGCCTCGCCCAGTTTTGCCGCTGCTATACCGACCGCCCCCATCTTGATCTGCAATTTGGCCAGTTCAGGGATTTTATGTGTTTTGATATGCACGCGCAAATCGACACCGTGCCTGTCAGCCATCCTCTGCATGGACCTAATATTTTTCTCCATTATTGATTTTTCAATCAAAACAGCCGGCGTATCGATATCGGCGATTTTCATGGTCATACCTCAAAGATACAAATCTTTATATTAATGGCAAGTAATCCGGTATATTTATTCAGGCTGTCAGGATAGCCCCTACCAGGGTAATCAACACAAGGATTATAAAAGATATCAATAACCACTGCAGTCCAAGCAGGGGCAATAAAATTGTCACCGCGGTCAGAGCTCCAATCGAGGAGCCGACAATTTCTATAGCATAGCCGACACCCCGGTTCGATTGGGAACGGCCGTAATAACAGCGGTCGGTAGCCGCCACAAAAAGAGAACCGGTGGCCACAGCCACGGTAAATAAAAAGCAGATATGATAAATCAGCACCGAGGCGGATCCGATTTTATCATGGGTTGCATAATAAACAACCATAGAGGTCAAAAGCAACAGCAGGGCCGGATATTCCAGATTCTCTTTGTCTATTTGGAATGAGTAATATGTGCCGACGGCCAGGCCAAACATAAAAGTTCCGATAAGAACAGCCATCTCCGAATATAGCGATCCCGAGGTCGACTGATAGACATAGAATACCAACAGTTCCAGTGAGAGGGAAACGATTCCGGCCACAAAATACAAAAACAAACCAAATGAACGTCGTCGTTTTCTTTGCAAAACCAAAAAGAGCATCAATGCCACGACCAAAACCGGCAATACAAGAATTATAAGCTGATGTTTAAACACAAATGGTATCAAGGTACGATCGAGCCCATCGGCCGATGATCTGAATATAGATTGGTAATATGGCAGAACCGGTTTGTCCCGGATGTTTACCTGGTCCGATATATCCAGGGCGTTTTCAAGGCGGGCCGTTTTGATCTCCCCAAAACGGTCGGCGAGGTATATGTCATTTATATATTGCGGCCGGTATTTCAATGTTCCCGTCCGAGCAATGACTGTTTCAGGGGGGATATTTATTAAAGTATCATCGGAGGCAAAAAAGAATGTATTTTCGCCCGGCCAAAAACGGACATAATCAAAAGCGCGCCCCAGGGTATTATTGATTAAGGCCAGCAGAGTTTTTTTCTCAGGAGAAATATAGCGGTCGGAGTCATAGGGTGATGAGTAAAATAATATACCATCTTTTTTCAGCATCGATTTAGTCTGATTAAGGAATTCAGATGTCAGCAGGCGGCCGTTTTTATGGCTGTCCGGATCACCCGGGTGAAGAATAATTATATCATATTTGCTTAAGGCCCGGCGGCGGATAAAATAGGCCAGTTGGTCATCATTTATTCGGTTCAGCCGATTCGAGGGATAAATATACTTATCAATCTCGGCCGAGAGGGTTTTTCTGGGATCAAGGGTGCTTAATCGAACATTGTCCAGACTGTCGGCAAGTTGCATGACACCGAATTCGGCTCGCCCAATATATAGAATATCGCACTCTCCCGGTTTGTAAAGTATCGGCGGCAGGAGAATATTTTCCGCCCGCATCAAATCGGGGTAAATAGCCTCGACAGTATTATCGGTCAGCAGGATTATTGACTCATTGCGGCTCAGGATGGTTTGACGGCCGTAATGGGTGTCAAATGATTGTTCGACATCAAAGGAACGATATTTGATAGAATCAAGGTAACTATCAAAAGATGGAATCACAAATCGGATGGCAATCAGCAAAACGACGATCAAACCCGGCATCAAGTACACCTGCGGTTTTTTATCGGGTAGCCAGTATAGACCGATGACGATTACGCTCAAAGCCATACTCATGGCCAGGGTCGAGAAAATCTGTCCCACCAATGCCGCTATCATAACACCCCCAATAAATGAACCGATTCCCTCGAATAAATACACCCGCACAATTGATTTTGCCGGGCGGTATCCTTCTCTGGTGATGGCAGAAAAAAGCCAGCCGGAGATAATCCCGACAGGTATCATGATTATAATCGACAGCACCGCGGCGACTGAAAACCTGATTACTTCGCCCGGGGTATCGGTAACCAGAAGCGGGCTCAGACGCGCAATGATAACTGTTGCCGGCAGTAAAATGATACCGATGGTGAACAGAACGGCAGTTTTAATACCGGTTTTT